>JAFVOP010000077.1 GCA_017505745.1 Clostridia bacterium | reverse complement strand
TTTCCATGTAAAAACTATCTTGTGGACCATTTTGGGAAGCGGACCCAAAATGGTAGCGAGAGCATCGCGGCTATACCGTTTAGAGCGAACATCAGTTGCCGCTACGGCAATTTGAGCGTTGCTCAAATTGAGAAGCGAAGCAAAACGCGCACGAAGGCAAATAATTTAGTAATCAAAAATGCTTTGAAAGTTCTTGAAAGGGGTCTGGGGGAAACTTCTTACAAGAAGTTTCCCCCAGAAAATATTCCGTTAAGGAAGCTTATGTTCAAGAAGGATCTCCCACAAAAATATTATCCCCCGATCAATTCTTCCGCTGCGTGGACGGCTTCCATGGCGTCCTTGGCGTAGCGGTCGGCGCCGATGGCGGCGGCGTATGTTTCATTGAGCACCGCGCCGCCCACGAGGATCTTACACCACGGGGCATGCTGACGTAGCTGACGGATCGTCTCCTCCATAGCGGGGACGGTGGTGGTCATCAACGCGCTGAGGCCAACGAGGGGCGCGTGCAGGTTGACCGTGGCCTTTACGATCACTTCGGGCGGAACGTCATGCCCGAGATCCGTGACGGCAAAGCCGTAGTTTTCGAGCAGAAGCTTGACGATGTTTTTGCCGATATCGTGGATGTCCCCCTTGACCGTGGCAATCACGAAGGCACATTTGTTTGAGGTGTTTCCCTCGGGCATGGCCTGCTTGATCTCCTCAAAGGAGGCCTTTGCCGCCTCGGCACTCATCAAAAGCTGGGGCAGGTAAACGGTCTTGTTTTCAAACCCGATTCCCACTTCGTTGAGCGCGGGGATGATCTCGGCTTGTACAACTTGCAACGGCTCTGTGCCGTGTTGCAGAAGTGCTTGCGTTTGGAGTGCAGCTTCTTCTTTGAGTCCTTTGATCACGGCGACCTGCAGAGCGGTTTTGCCGGTGGTAAGCGGATCGCTCTTGGAAGTGGCTTGTACCGTGGATGCAGTTGGCATGGCGGTGGGAAGTGAAGAGGCGAACTCAATATAGGCGGCGCAGTTGGCGTCAAGCCCATTCAACGCGCAAAAGGCGCGATAGGTTTTCATCATATCGGGGGAATAGGGGTTCATGATCGCCGCGGAAAGTCCTTGCGTCATCGCCATGGCGAAGAAGGTGCTGTTCACCGCATCACGGTGCGGCAATCCAAAGGATACGTTGGAGACTCCAAGGGAGGTATGGCAGCCAAGCTCTGTGCGAATGCGGCGCACGGCTTGGAGTGTTTCGCGTGCGGCACTCGAATCGGCGCTGATCGTGAGCGCCAAGGGATCAAAGAGGAGATCCTCGGCGCCGATCCCATAGCCTTTGGCGGTTTCGAGGATCCTTTTGGCGATCGCCACGCGTCCGTCGGCCGTGGGCGGGATCCCATTCTCGTCCAGCGTGAGCGCAACCACCAGTCCGCCGTATTTTTTGGCCAACGGGAACACGGCTTCCATGCTTTCGCGCTTGCCGCTGACCGAATTGATCATGGCTTTTCCGTTGTAGCGGCGCAGGGCGGCCTCCATGGCGCGGGGATTGGAGGTGTCAATCTGCAAGGGCAGGTCGATCACGGCTTGCAGCTCGCATACCGCGCGTTGGAGCATGGAGACCTCGTCGATCTCGGGAAGTCCTACGTTGACGTCGAGAATATGTGCGCCTTTTTCCTGCTGCGCAATGCCTTCCTTCAGGAGATACCCGACGTCATTGGTGCGCAGAGCCTCTTGAAATCGTTTTTTGCCCGTGGGATTGATGCGCTCGCCGATCAGGATCGGGGTTTCGTCAAATATAACCGCATGGGTATAGGAGGACACCAGGGTCAAGTGTTTTTTCGTAAGCGGGACGGGGGAGAGGTCGATCGATGCCTTACAAAGTGCCGCCAGGTGGCTCGGTGTGGTGCCACAGCAACCACCCACGATGCGCACGCCCTTTTGGAGGAGAGCGGTAACGTCGGCGGCGAATTCGTCGGGACCTACGTCATACACGGTCTTGCCGTTTACGGCCTGCGGCAGTCCCGCGTTGGGCTTGAGCAGGACCGGCACCGAGGCGTACTTCAGATATTCCTCCATCACGCCCGTGAGCGCCTTGGGGCCGAGGGAGCAGTTGGCACCGACGGCGTCGGCACCCATGCCCTCCAGCATGGCAACCATCGCCGCCGGAGAGGCCCCCGTCATCAGCTTTCCGTCGGCTCCGTAGGCGTTGGAAACAAACACGGGGAGGTCGCAATTCTCCTTGGCAGCAAGCAGGGCAGCCTTGGTTTCGTAGCTGTCGTTCATGGTTTCGATCATTACCAGATCGGCCCCGTATTTTGCACCCAGCTTTACCGTTTCGGCAAAGATCGCCACCGCGTCTTCAAAATCCAGGTCGCCGTAAGGCGCGAGCATGCGCCCCGTGGGGCCGATATCCAGCGCGATCCATTTCTCCTGCGTGCCCGTAGAGGCTTCTTTTGCAGCCTTGGCGTTTTCGATTGCCGCGCGGACAACGGCGTCCAGCTCCTCCGGGGAAAATTTCAGCGTATTCGCGCCGAAGGTATTGGTATTGACCACGTTGCAGCCCGCGTCAAAATAGGCGCGGTGTACGTCGGTGACGGCTTCGGGATGCGAGAGATTCCAACGCTCGGGCAATTCACCGGGCATCAGGCCGCGCGCTTGCAAAAGCGTTCCCATGCCGCCGTCCAGATAGAGGACGCGGTCCTTGATATAGTTACGGATATTCATGAATTCCTCCGTTGTTGAATGCCGATGATCGCCGTCACCGATTTGGACGGAGAGAGCAACAGGCTTTGATTGAGCGTCAGTCCGATTTTTCGCGGCGTGTCCAGCGCGGCAACGACGTCGCGTTGTAATTCCAGCGGAAGATCGCCGTAGCCGGGACTGAAACGGCTTCGGATGCCTCCGCCCTCTTGCGCGACCTTTTCCGCAAGCTCGGCCTCAAAGGCGTCGCAAAGTGCTTCCACGCGCTCCACGCCCAGCGCGTTGAGCAGCAGGGCGTTTGCGGGGGAGAGGGCGTTTTGCCGTGCGACCAGGCGGTCGATTTCCAGACCCACGGTAGCGGCAAACAGGACGGTGCGCTCGCATCCGTCAAGATGCCTGCAGAGGGAACGAGAATCGGTTTTGGCAAAGGTGAGATCCAGAACGCCGTCCTCGGAGCGGCGGATCGGGTATTCGCGCCAACACACGCGATAGGAAAAGGCGTGACTTGCAAGGGTGATGCAACCGTCCAGGCGCGCCTCCAGTTCCTTGGAGGCTTCTCGCGTTCCCGCGTAGCGCAGGATCGCGTTGCGATCGATAGGAGGCGGCGGATAGGACTTGGTGAGAAGGACCCGCTCGGTCATGATTCCAAAATATCCGAGAGATTGCTTTGGATCTTCTCGGCAACGTCGGGCTTATTCATCGAATAGACGTGAACGTTGAGAATGCCGTTGGCATAGAGATCGATGATCTGGTCGGTGGCGTAGGCGATCCCCGCTTGCTTCATGGCGGCGGGAGAGGAGCCGAACTTGTCGACCAAGCTTTTGAAGCGTTGCGGCATAAACGAGCCGGAAAGCTTGATGGCGCGCTCGATCTGGTTGGCGTTTGTGATCGGCATAATGCCGGGGATCACGGGGACGGTGATGCCGGCCTCGCGGATCTTATACAGAAAATTATAGAGCAGATTGTTATCAAAAAACATCTGCGTGGTGAGAAAGGAGCAACCCGCGTCCACCTTTTCCTTGAGGTAGCGGATGTCCTCCTTCTGATTTTGGCTTTCGGGATGGATCTCGGGGTAGCACGCGCCGCCGATGCAGAAATCGGCACCGCTTTCCCTGATGTCACGGATCAGATCGACCGCGTGGCGATATACGGGTGCTTCCCCGGTCATATCGGAGGGAAGGTCGCCGCGCAGCGCCATTACGTTTTCGATCCCTGCATCACGGATCTCGGCGATCTTTTGCCGTACCGTTTCGCGCGTGGAGGAGACGCAGGTCAGGTGTGCCAGCGAGGGTACGTTATAATTTTGCTTGATATCCTTGGCGATTTCGAGCGTGTAGCGGCTGGTGCCGCCTCCCGCGCCGTAGGTAACGCTCATGAAGGACGGATGCAGCTTGGCGATCTCCTCCACCGCATGCTTGACGCTTTCAAATACGCTGTCGGTTTTGGGAGGGAAGACCTCAAAGGAGAGCGAGAGCTTGTTTTGCGCAAAAAGCTCGGTTAATTTCATAAATGCACCTCTCATTTCTGATCCCTGCCGCCGTGAAAAACGGCTTCTCGAGCGGCAGCGGTCGTTTTTTACAGGCTTGCCGCCCCAGGAGAGCGGAGCGGCAGAGCAAAATTACAGCAGATTTTTACGAAGTTCCTCTCCCGAGAGTGGGGAGAGATAGGCGGGAGGTACGTCAAATACGGTCTTACAGCCGCGCATGCCTTCGGTGTACATGCGGTGCGCGGCACGCGCATACGCGACGATCACGCCGGCGGTAAATTCGGGGTTGGAATCCAGGCGGAGGCGATACTCCACCAAATGTGTGTTTTCCTCGTCCCATCCGGTTTTTCCCGTGCGGATGACAAATCCTCCGTGCGGAATTCCGCTGTGGTCGCGCTTGAGCTCCTCCATGGTGATGAAATGCACCACGGTATCGTAATCGGCAAAATAGTTGGGCATGGTTTTGATCTCGCGCTCGATCCGGGCCTTATCCGCTCCCTCGGCCGCCACCACGAAACACTCGCGCAGGTGCTTTTCACGCGTGGTCAGTGTGGGATTTTCTCCGTTTCTCACGCGCTCCAGCGCCTCGTCGATCGGAATGGTATACTGCTTGGCATCCAGTACGCCGTCAATGCGGCGAATGGCGTCGGAGTGTCCCTGGCTCACGCCCCTTCCCCAAAAGGTGTAGTCCTTGCCCGAGGGCAGGATCGCGCCGGCGTACAGGCGGTTGAGCGAGAACATCCCGGGATCCCATCCGCAGGAGATCATAGCCAGCTTGCCGCCTGCTTTTGCGGCGGCGTCCACGGCCTCAAAATGCGCGGGGATCCTGGCGTGGGTATCAAAGCTGTCGATCACCGTAAAGTGCTCGGCATAAGCGGGAGTTTGTGTGGGGAGGTCGGTGGCACTTCCGCCGCATAGGATCAGGACGTCGATCCGATCCTGATAAGAAAGCACGTCATCCACGTGGCAGATATTTACTCCTGCGGTCAGATTTTTCACGGTGTCGGGGGGACGGCGGGTAAAAATAGCAACCAGCTCCATGTCGGCGTTTTGCCGGATGGCGCATTCAATTCCTCTTCCAAGGTTTCCGTAGCCCATAATACCGATTCGGATGCTCATGTAGGGTATCTCCTTTTTGTGTGCAAAAATTGCTCGAGACGGATCCGTGGGATTCGTATCGATGATCCCTTTCATTATATCACAATGTTTTTTATTTTTCTACTTTTTTTTTCGAATATTTTTCAAAAAAATAAATTTTAGAAACCTTTCCAAAAAAACTTTGACAAAAGAGCATTTTTCGTGTATAATATAAGGATGGATGAAGGAAATGCTTTGCGTATTGCAAAGGAGGGATGCTATGAACCGCAAACACAAATGGGTATATCGATTGCTTCGCCGTCCGGTGAGTCTGTTTTTGAAGCTGAAGTTCGGGTATCGCTACCAATTGGCGAAGGACCTGCCCGAGCAATACATTGTGCTTTCCAATCACGCCACCGATTACGATCCGATCCTGGTTGGCGTTTCGTTTCCAAAGCAAATGTATTTTGTGGCGAGTGAGCACATCACGCGTTGGGGGTTGGCCTATCAATTTCTGAAATGGGGCTTTGAACCGATCATCCGCCACAAGGGCACGATTGCAGCCTCTACCGTGATGGACGTGCTGCGAAAGGTGCGCAAGGGCGGCAGCGTTTGTATGTTTGCCGAGGGGGGACGTACCTGGGACGGCGAAACGCTTCCCATCCATCCCTCCACCGCCAAGCTGATCAAGGCATCCAGATGCGCTTTGGTGACCTACCGTTTGGTTGGCGGCTATTTTACCAGCCCAATGTGGAGCAGCAGTAAAAAAACGCGCCGAGGTCCCTTGGAGGGGGCTCCGGTGCGCGTGTATACCAAGGAAGAGGTTGCCGCCATGAGCGAGGAAGAGGTGATGGAGGCGATCGAGCGGGATCTTTACGAGGATGCTTATGCACGGCAGCTCCGTGACCCGAAGCGTTACCGCGGCAGGGAGCTGGCAAAGGGACTGGAAAAATATTTGTTTCTATGCCCCGCTTGCCGCGCGCATAACTGTTTCGAGACCGAAGGGAACACGGTGCGATGCGGAGAGTGCGGATTGCAGTTTTCCTATGACGAATACGGCATGCTTCACGAAGCTCCGTTTGATACGGTGAAGGATTTTGCCGCGTGGCAAAAGCAGGAGGTGGAGCGCGACGTGGAGGAACATGCCGTGTACACCGCCTCAACCGCTACGATCTCTGCCGTGACGAAGCAAACTGCCGAGCTTTTGTCCCGTGGGGAGCTGGAGCTTTCTGCGCAGGGACTCCGATGCGGAGAGCTTTCATTTGCTCTGTCCGAGGTCCCCGATCTTGCAATGCACGGAAAGGATTCGCTGGTTTTTTCGGCAAACGGGAGCTATTATGAGATCGTTTGCACGGAAAACGCGTATCGCTTCTGGCTCTATTACACACTTCTCAAGCAGACCGAAAAAACAGAATTTCCGGAAAAGAAAGGATAATACTTATGGATTTTTCATCTGCCAATACCGCTTTATGGAATCCGATCATACAGATCGGTATTATTGCGGGGTTAATTCTCGGCGCCAACGTATTGCGCCGTAAGTTTGCATTTGTGCGCAAATCCCTGTTGCCAACGGCTGTGCTTGCGGGATTCGTGCTTCTTCTCCTGCGTTCGCTCGGCTGGGTGCCGATCAGCGCTGCGTTTCTTGAGATCGTGACCTATCACGGCATCGCGATCGGATTTATCGCGCTGTCCTTGCGCGTGTCGGAAAAGAAGGATCCAAACGCGGCGGCGGTGGGCTGCCAGAGCGGAGCCCTGATCGTGAGTACTTACCTTGTACAGGCATTGGTCGGTCTTTTCGTCTCCTTGGGAGTGGCCTTTACGTTTATGCCCGATTTCTTCAAGGCGGGCGGTATTTTGCTTCCCATGGCCTACGGACAGGGACCCGGGCAGGCAAACAACGTGGGCTCCACTTATGAGTCACTTGGCATGGTGGGCGGCCGAAGCTTTGGTCTCTCGCTGGCTGCAATGGGATATCTTTGCGCATGTGTGGTTGGTGTGATCTTCCTGTTCGTGTGGAATCGCACGGGCAAGCTCAAGCGCTCGAAGGAAGGCAAACAAATCTCGGGCTCGGTGACTGTGGACGCCTTTCAGGACGAAAACGAGGCTCCGATCTCGGAATCGGTGGACCGCTTGAGCGTACAGGTGGCAATCGTTTGCCTGGTTTATCTGTTTACCTATCTTCTCATTGACGGCGTTGTGGTACTGCTGGAGACAGTGGCTCCCGGACTGGCTGCTACCGTCAGCTCGCTTCTCTGGGGCTTTAACTTTATCGTGGGCTCCATGCTTGCAAGCGTGGTTGCGCTGATCTTCAAGGGCCTGCGCAAATGCAGGATCATGAAGCACCAGTATCAGAACAATTATTTGCTCAGCCGTATTTCGGGGCTTGCGTTTGACGTGATGATCGTGTGCGGAATTGCCAGCATTGACATCGGAGATCTTGCGGATAATTGGGTACCGTTTCTCCTGATGGCGGTGATCGGAGGCGTGGGGACCTTTCTGTATCTTTTCTACATTTGCAAAAGGATCTATCCGGGTTACGTTTACGAGGCCTTCTTCTCCATGTTCGGCATGCTTACGGGCACGATCAGCTCGGGCGTTCTGCTTTTGCGCGAGATCGATCCCAACATGGAAACGCCTGCCTCCAATAATCTGATCACGGGCAGCTCCTTTGGAATTATTTTCGGTATCCCGATGCTTTTGATCATTGGATTTGCGCCAAAGAATATTTATACGGTGCTGATCACCCTGGGGATTGTGGTGGTGTACCTGGCGTTGCTGTTGGTACTGATCTTCAGGCTCAATAAGAAAAAAACCAAATAGCGTCAATCCAAAACAGAGGGCGTTCTCGCATTGCGAGAACGCCCTCTGCCTGTTCAAACTTATTTTTCAAACAGATCCAGGATGGCCTGCTTGGACTGCACGCCAACGGTCTGCCCGATCAGCTTGCCGTCGCGGAACGCCAACAGCGTGGGAATGCTCATCACGCCGAAGCGGACCGCAAGCCCTTCTTCGTCGTCCACGTTGACCTTGCACACCTTGATCTGCGGGTTTTCCTCGGCCAGCTCATCCACTACGGGGGAAAGCATGCGGCAGGGACCGCACCAGGCTGCCCAGAAGTCAACCAACACGGGTCTGTCCGATTGCAACACTTCACGGTCAAAGGTTTGTTCTTTCAATTCGATAACTGCCATTTTTTAAGTCTCCTTTTCTATTTATTCATTTCTTTTTTGGTTCCAGATCAATGATCACAACCTCGCGTGGGTTGAAGATACGGGGGATGCGGGTGTGATTTCCGAGCCCGCGGCTGATCACGCAACGGTTTTCGAGCACGCCCGCGGTGTATTTTGGGAACAACCCTTGCCCCGGGGCGTATACGCCGCGCCCGAAGATGCGCCACTGACCGCCGTGCGCGTGTCCCGAGACCGTCAGATCGATTGGAAGTTTTTTTACGAACGGAACGAAATATTCGGGATGGTGGCAAAGCAGGAGCTTAAATCCCGATTGATTGGAAAAACGCTTCAAGAGGGCGGTATCGGGTTCGTTTTTTTCCCCGTTGATCCCCGATCTCACGCCGCAGATGCAAAGCCCGTTGTGCCTTATAAAGCGATTGTCAAGCAGAACGGCTCCGGTTTTTGCAATGCGCTTGCGAATCTCGCCCGCGAGGGGCTTTGGCGTGGGATGCCGCAAGGGATTGTGGCTGTGGTAGCAGCCGATCTCGTGATTTCCGAGGGAATAGTAGGTAGGTGCTAGGGCGGCGCAGAGCCTGAGAAGCTCGTAGCCGGAGACGTTGGGATCGGTCAGCTGCGCGTCCTCCATCAAATCTCCCGGGATCAGGATCAGATCGGGACGCTCGGCTTGCAGGATCCGATAAGGTGTTTCATAGTTTTCTCCGTGCAGATCGGCAATCACCGCCACGCGCAGCGCGGAGGGTACGGCGGCAGATTGGATGCGGTAATGGGTGGTTTTCATGCGAATGGGTAGCCTTCCTTTCTGTTTGGCTTGTGCGAGAAGGAGAAAGAGAAGCACGCAGGAGCAACCGAGAATCGCTCCGCTAAGATCGATCAGAACGTCGGAAAACTGCGGCCCGCGCGCATCGGTCAGGGATTGATGCCACTCATCCGAGCAGGCGTATAGAAAAACGGCGGCAAGGGATTCGGCATAGTAGCGGACGGGATGTGTTTTCCAGGTGAGCAGAAAGGCAAAGATCAGAACGCCCAAAAGCCCGAATTCCGCCATGTGCGCCAATTTTCGGATCGGTGGATGAAAGGCATGGATCAGCTCGGCTTGCTCCGTGGGAGTCAATTCCTCGAAATCCCACACAAAGAGCTTGACAACAAAGGTGGTTACCCGACTGCTCGTGTGATTCGATTGCGCCCCCGTCTGTTCCGAAAACAGAAAAATGGCCGTCATGTTTAGGATGATCAGAATTGCAAGGACGATTCGCAAAACCGTGATTTTGGACGGCTTTTTCAGCTTTTTTTGCAAAGGCACGCGGCACCCACCCCCTCTGGGAGTATCATACCATAATTTTTATGAAAAAGCAAGTGCTTTTTTCGGATTTCCCGCGAGAGGGCGCTCCGGGAAAGAAAAATGCACGCCGCGCAGAGAGGCTGCAGGGGCGTGCATCGGGTCAACCGCAAAAGAGCAGGAGGACCAGCCAAAGGATCAGATCGGAGGACTGCCCGTCGAGCGAGAGCAAAATGATCAGACCCAGGAGCAACAACTCGTCAAAGCCGATCCCGAGTAGCTTGGACGGCAGCGTATCACGGCCCGAAAAGAGTCCCTGAAACGGCGCAGGCGCTGCCGAGTGCTTGGAGTTCTCCTCATGGGAGGCCGTCTGTTCCTTCCGCTCCTCCTTATGCTCGGGAGGGGCAGGCGGCAAGAGGATCGGGCGCGGGAGCGGTGCCATGCCCGAAGGGGAAGGCTTTTCGGAGAGCGGGGTGGGCTTTGCTACGTCGATCCGACGGGGTGTGGGGGAGTCCTCGGCGGCGTGGGAGCGATCGGAAAACGCCGACCCACCGTAATTTTCGGGAATTTGGATCGGAGGCTGTGCGCGGTCGTGGTATCTGGAATACATGGCGTACCTCCTTTATTTCAACTGCTTGAACACGGTGCCGAGACGTGAAATACGGAGAATGGTGTCCACCGCGTCACGTCGGTGATCGGACAAAAAAGGCTTGAGGGCGTGCAAGAGATTGTCACGGCAGCCTTCGGGAGAGGACGGGGCAGGCGCGCTACTCGCGGCTTTTGGCGGCGGCATGGAGGCGAGCAGGGGCTTGATCGCCGAGAGCATTTGCGGAAGCTGTTCGAGCAGCGCGGGATTGGAAAGCAGGGACGAAAGACCGTCCGGCGCCAAGGTTGGCGTTGTGGGTGCGTCCTTGGACGATGCTTGCTCGGTGGGAGCGGGGGGCGGGGAGGCAGACGTCTCCGCAGAGACGGGGGCAGCGGTCATCGACCCGAGGATCGAGCCGATGCGTTGAAGCATCTCGGGGTTGGAAAGCAGACCCTCCAAAAGCGCGGCGGGCGGAGCGGACGGCGTGGAGGATGCGTTGCGAGGCGATTCTTCACTCATGTGAAATTCCTCCTTTCTTTGCGGAAGCGGAGCGATTCATTGCGGCCGTTTGGTTTGCTTGTAGCTGTCATAAACCGCGTTCAGCTGTTTCAGATCCTGCTCGGTGGCGCTTCCGAGCGCCTGACGGATATTACGGATGTTTTGCGGATGGATCCCGAGCGCGGCGGGGTCCACGCCTGCCTCGGTAGCGATCTTTGCGATCAGCTCGCCCAGCTCCGCGTCGTTCATCGTCAGGATCCGATCCAACATTTTTTTGTCAAATTGCATATGATCTCTCCTTTCTCAGGAAATCTTCCTTCAAGGACAGTATATGAAAAAGGAGACGGTTTGCCCCTCAGTATCATTCAGTAAGAAAAAGACTCTTCCTTTGGGGGAACTCAACTTGCTGACAAAGGGATCAGCACTGTCCAAACAGCGAAAGGTTTTCGCCCGCCTTTTTCAAAAGGCGGCGCGGTGGAGGCTGCGGAAGCCTCCTCGCCCTCCGCAGAGGGCGAAACTCTCTTTTCGGCGTTTCTTTTTGATAACTTTTTCTTTGCGCCTGAGGTGTCAAAGAAAAAGTGGCTAACAAATTTGCAGTTATAAAAGTTAGTTTGCTTTTGAAACTAC
>JAFVOP010000076.1 GCA_017505745.1 Clostridia bacterium | reverse complement strand
TCCGATCCGATATAGGTGTGTCCCATCTCCGATGCCGATTCCAGGGCAAGACTCAGGACATGTTGTGCTTTTTGTGTAAAACGGTTTCCCATAATCACCGCTCCTTTCCATCCCGATCCTTAGAAACAGATCGGGTTTGTTATGGTTCTTTTCTTTGTAAAAAATCTCGAATTTTTGCAGCTCGCAGAATATCTCGCGCAGCTTCGGTTTTTGGAGGGATCTCCGCCCCCAGTGTGAGTGTTGCCGGCATTGCTTCTACCAGAAGATTGCCTAACTCCTCATAAGAAATATCGGTAACAAGGCCGAGCGCAATTCCAAAGCGAACATCCGCAAAGAGCTTGATAAACTCCGAGGAGGTCATCATATAGGCATATTTCAAGGTGCCTTCCGCACGTTTGATGCGGTCGGTCAAACGATCCAGCGTATCGCCTGTAATAGCTTTCCGCGCTTTTTCTTCACTGTCCGTAATCTGTTGGATCGCCTCTGAAAGCTTTCGAAGGATCTCTTCTTCGCTGATTCCCAAGGTAATTTGATTGGAGATCTGATACATCCCACCAGCGGCGCCGCTTCCTTCTCCAAACAGCCCCCGTACCGTCAGTCCGATCTTGGAAAGCTGAACGGCAAGGGATTCCATATATCCACCGCGCGTAAGAGCAGGGAGGAACATCATCACCGAGGCCCGCATTCCGGTTCCGAGATTCGTAGGGCAATGCGTCAGATATCCCAGCCGTTCGCTGTATGCAAAGTCAAAATCCTCGTCCAACCGTTTTTCAATACGTGAGGCGTTTTTATAAGCCTCTTCCAGAGCCAATCCGGGAAGAATGGATTGGATGCGAAGATGATCCTCTTCGCCCGCCATTACAGCGCTCCCGCTCTGCTCCTGTAAAAAGAGCACGTGCGGTGTTTGCAGGGTGGCAAATTGAGGACTGACAAAGTGCTTTTCCACATATGAAGTTGCCATAACAGGAGACAATTCCGCAAAATCGATCTTTTTAAAGCCGGAGGACTCCAAGGGCGCACCAACCTTTGCAATGATCGCGTGTGCCTGTTCCTCATTCATGCGCGATGCAAAGGGATATCCGTTGAGATTTCTTGCAAGACGGACGCGCGAGCTGATCACGGTATCCCATGCATTTCCCGATGTATTATACCAAGCCATCTTATGCGCCCTCCTGTTCGGTTTTGTCTGCTTCCAGCTTGCGGATCTCATCGCGTAGCCTTGCAGCACTTTCGTAATCTTCTTTTTCAATTGCTTCTTGAATCTCTTGCTTCAGGGCTTTCATTTTTTCGGCACGTGCCTGCAACGCACGGTGGCGTGAAGGAACGCTTCCAACATGTGCCGTGGTTCCGTGAACCGATTGAATGGTACGGGAAAGCTCCTCTCCAAACGTATCGTAGCAGATCGGGCATCCAACCCTTCCGCTCTTGGAGATGTCGGAATAGCGACACCCGCAGGAGGGACATTTCTTTTCCGCAGAGACGGCTTTCATCATCGGCATACCGAAAAATCCGCCAAACAGGTCGGTTTGCAGAGCAGAAAAGGGAGCCGCAAAGCTATCCATCATCGAGGTAATATCCTGAAGATCTCCCTGCTCGCGCAATTTTGCGGCGCAGTCGCCACACAGGGAATAGGATTGCGTTTTTCCGTTGATATTTTCATTGTAAAAGACCGTAGCGGTCCTTTTTTTGCATTTTTCACACAACATTGTATTTCTTTCCTTTCTTTGAGTTTTCCATGTTTTTTGCTATATTATAACTCCTTCGCCCCGCGGATTTTGTCACAATTCCTGTAAAGAAGAAATAAAGATAAATTATTATCGATTTTTCATCAAGGAGAGGATCATTTGCTTGAAAAGATCTGCACGAACCGTGTTTCGGATACTTGGGGGAAGGGAAGACAGTGCCGCATTCGATAAAGCAGCTCCCGCAATGCAAAATTCGCGCTCGGTAATACAGGAATTTCCCAGCAGATTTTTGAGATAGGCCAGCGCCTCTCTCTCGTCGATGCTGCTTCCGATCGCGCAGAAAAAGTGCATCAGATATTCGTCCTGACCCATTTGCTTGCGTATGATTCGAATACAGCCGCCGCCTCCGCGACGCGATTCGATGACGTATCCGCGTTCGGGGGTAAACCGCGAGGAAATAACGTAGCTGATCTGACTGGGGACGCACCCGAGACGGTTTGCCATCTCATTTCGTTGCAGCTCCAACGTTCCGTTTCCTTCGTTGAGCATTTCTTCAATCATTTTTGCAATGTAATCGGCTAACATATCTTATCCCATCCTTTTTGACTTTCTTTGACCTTTTACAATTGCATTATACGCCAAAGGTCAAATAAAGTCAAAGTCAAGAAAAGTCAAAATGAGCTGATGAAAGTGAATGAGAGGCGATTATCTTAAAATAACGCCTCATTTTCTCTGTAATTTGAATTTTTTTGTTTTGCATTGTAAACAACAAGCAAGAAAAACAACGAAAACCGTATGTTGACAAACGTCATTTTTTGTGATATACTATACGAAGAAAATGAGAAAAAAGGAGGAATTAGATTGGTGAAAGATAATACCGAGCTTTCGGAATCATATCCTCATTTAAATAAAATCAATTCTCCCGATGATCTCAAGGCAGTACCTTCTGAGGAAATTCCTGCTTTGGCTGAGGAAATTCGCGAATTTCTCGTAAAAACTGTTTTGGAAAACGGAGGACATTTAGCCTCCAATTTAGGTGTTGTGGAGATGTCTTTGGCAATTCATCGCGTTTTTTCCTCTCCGCGTGATCATATTATTTTTGATGTCGGACATCAAGCATATATCCATAAGCTGGTAACCGGAAGGCGAGAAGCATTTTCCACGCTTCGTCAAGCGGGCGGACTCAGTGGCTTCCCAAAGCGCTCCGAAAGCGAGCACGACTGCTTTGGGGCAGGGCATAGCTCTACGTCGCTTTCGGCAGCCCTTGGCTTTGCCGAAGCCGACCGTCTCAGCGGATCGGATGCTTACACCGTTTGTGTACTTGGCGACGGCGCCTATACCGGAGGAATGATCCATGAGGCGCTCAATAATTGCCGAAAGAAGCTGCGACTGATCATTATCATAAATGAAAATGAAATGTCGATCTCCAAGAACATCGGGCGGTTTGCAAAATCACTTTCCCGTCTGCGCTCTACCAAGGGCTATTTCCGAACCAAAAATGCGACCACGTCCTTTTTGAGAAAGATCCCTTTGATTGGAAACGGAATTTTCTCTTTTTTGCGAAACGTAAAGGTAACGATCAAATCCGCACTTTACGGAAGCAATTATTTTGAAAATCTGGGCCTCTATTATCTGGGACCGGTGAACGGAAACGATGAGGAAGCGGTAGAACGCTTGCTTCGGGAAGCCAAGGAATCCAAGCAAAGCTGCGTGATTCATCTGAAGACCCAGAAGGGAAGGGGATATCCTCCGGCAGAGGCAACTCCTGACCGCTATCACGGGGTTGCACCGGCTGCATACGTTGCCCCCGAGGGAACCAGCTTCTCGGAGGAAATGGGGCATCTTTTGTCTGCCATGGCGTTTAAAGATGAGAAGATCTGTGCCATTACAGCTGCAATGGCATCCGGGACAGGATTGCTACGGTTTAAAAGCGAGCATCCTTCTCGATTCTTTGACGTTGGAATTGCAGAAGAGCACGCCGTTACCTTTGCGGCAGGCCTTGCAGCAAACGGATATCGCCCGGTTGTTGCCGTTTATTCCACGTTCCTCCAACGGGCATACGATAATATCATACATGACGTTGCGCTTCAAAATCTCCCGGTGGTCTTCTGCATCGACCGTGCAGGACTCAACGCCTCCGACGGCGCGACACACCACGGTATTTTTGACGTAGCTTTTCTCTCCGAGATTCCTAATCTCAAGGTTTTCACGCCCATCACACGCGCCGCATTGCGCAAGGCCATGGAGGAGGCGCTGCAAAGCAACGGTCCATGTGCGATACGCTATCCCAACGGATACGAGGATGAAGCCGTGACAGCGGCCTTTTACGGAAACGCGATTCCGGGCGGCATCGGTGTAAGAAGTAACTATCTGCATACCCCCTCGGATTCTCCCGAGCATTTAGACGCTGTAATCATTGTTCACGGACGGATCGTTAGGGAAGCGATGGCTGCATGTGAGCTTTTGAAAGAGCGTAACCTGCAGACCGGAATCTTGCTTTTGGAGCAGCTCAAGCCCTATGATACGGTTGCGGAGCAGATTCTTCCGCTTTTGCCCCAAAAGGCCTGTAAAATTGTCTTTTTGGAGGAAGAGGTTCGCGCGGGCGGCATGGGTATGATGCTTTCCGACGCGCTTTCCAAGCACGAAATCATGCAAAACAAAACGGTTTCGATTATGGCTACTGAGGATTCCTTTGGAATTCAAGTGCAGAAGGAGCCCATTTGGAAAACTGTTGGCTTGGATCGGGATTCTATTGTAAACACAATTTTCAATCTTTAACAGAAAAGCAACGCCTTGTAAAAAACAAAGCGTTGTTTTTTCTCAAAACTTCTTGACAATCAATTGATTGTATGATAAAATATATGCAGAAGAAGAGAATATCAAAGGCAAGGAGGATTTACTCATAATGATTTTACAATTCAATGATAAGCTTATCCCCGGAACCAAACTCAAGCAGTCTGAAATGGATGGATTGACCGGTCTTGATTTTTTAAAAAAGGTATTTTTTATCAGTGACGGAGTAATGCTCACACAGATTCGTGATATTTCAGGCATCGATAGCTCTACGTTGCAAAACTGGACCAAACGCGGATGGGTTGCTAATAGCAAATTAAAAAAATATAACATCGACCAGGTTGCACATATTTTAATCATCAATATGTTGCGCTCCTGCATGCAGCTTGATAAAATTGACTTTTTGATTCATTATATCAACGGTGAGATAGATAATCCTACGGACGATATTATTTCCGATTCGGTTTTGTATGACTATATCTGTAAAATTTTACAGTACATGACTGAGAAGGATGCATGCCCGCTTTCTGAGATTGGAGATTACGTTGCAAAAATCACAACCGATTACGTTGAGCCTGTGGAAGGTGCTCGTGACCGTCTGAACCGAGCCTTGGAGGTAATTGTGATTACGTATTATGCAACACGAATTAAAAATCACGCCAATAAGCTTCTTGATAAATTGGAATCTTAATAGCATTTTACGAAAAAACAGGTTGGCAAGTTTTTTGCCGACCTGTTTTTTCGATTCCAATTTGGGCCTTTGTTTGGGCTTTTGAAGGAAGAGAAGACTGTTTTTCTCTACATATCCAACTATACAAAAACAAAATTTTTTGATATACTCTTCTTGAATTCAAAAGAATTTAAGGAGGGTTTTTTGTTATGGCAAAAAACAAAGAAATGCAAGGAATGTTTGCGATGCTGAAAAATGTATCCGCAAAGAAAACGATTCCCCTTATGCATCGCGGTACGCTTCTGCGATTGCTCGGTAATGCGGTGTATCCTGATCAAGCCAAACCCGAGTATTCCTATCTTGTCCGACTTCCGTTTGATGATTACGGCGATCTCACGATTGATAATCATTGTGTATCTTATCTGAAGTCTGTATATAAGACTTTGGAAACCGAGTTCGGATTTTCGGAGCATTATGAGGAAATGAAGGCACATCCTGACCAGGTAGATGAACGCATCTACACTCAATATTGCGATTGGTACGCCATTCGCGCGGTGTTCGATTTCCTATATATCGGCGATCGATCTTATGAGACCGAAGAAACCACCTATTTGAATAAAGCAATTTAAGGAGATTTTATCATGAAACTTTATGGATATAAAAAAGAGCATTATGACTATGTGAAAGACGGCCAACACAAGGTTGGCGATTCTGTTACCCTGTACTTTGGGTATCGTATTCCTACGAATGAGGGACAAGGCATCTGCGCGCTTTCGTACGGAGCGGATTTCAGGCTGTCTCAATCGATTCTTGCTGGTAAAAAGCCTATTGTGATCGGTGCTGATTATGACTTGATCCCTGGACAATATGGCAATTTGTCCGATATCGTTATGCGTGATGTTGCAACCGCGCCTGATGGTGGAGGAGGAAAGGAGAAAAAGTAATTGAGCGAACTTCTTGCCCTTTTGTTTGAGTCTTTTACGACTGTTGTTACCGGCCTCGCCGGTGGCATTAAGACCGCTGCAACGAACTTGATTTATGAAGATGGCTCGAGTGGCGCCCTCTCCACTGTGATTCAGTTTATCTTTATTGTAGCTGGTCTCTCCATTGCCATGACCGTATTCTTCATGGTATTCCGTTTGATTCGTTTCGGTCGTCAGAGATAACTGAGACACCCCGACCGGGCAGGGCTTCGAGCCCTGCCCAATAATTTTATGAAAGGATTTTGTATGAAAAAAAGAATTTTTGCGGTGTTCATGACCGCGCTTGTTTTGCTTTCCGCACTCGTTGTCCCTTGCTTTGCCGCTGACGAGAATAACCCTGGTGGTGACGTTGAATCGCCGTATTACTGGTTTACTTTGTCTGTCGGACAACCGATTGACTTGTCTGTAATTCCTGAAGATGATGGACCTGTTTTCATGTATAGTAATTTTGTGATACGAGGTAGTGGTAAACAGGCAAATAGGTATGTCAATTTTGCATTCACCAATGGTGATTATGGTAGTGCTTATGCTATGATTATTGAATTTTATTCTGACCATTTTGCAATTACTGATGGTGATTTTAATTATCACTTGTATGTTAATCTTGATGAGTCTACCGGAATTATCAGAAATATGACTTATGAAAGTCCTTCCGGAGATATTCTTGTTGAATATGTTACTATCAGTTTTAATGATTATTTTACCTATGGTGATGGATCTACAGAAGCAAGTGGCTCGGGAAATATTTCTAATTTTTTGAATACTATCCGATCTGTTGGTATTGATTTGAATTATCATGAGGAAACAACTGTATTCGGTGTTCTCGGCCTTATGTTTAAGAGTGTCGGAGACGTTGTTAGCGGTCTCGGCCGAGGCATACGGGATGGAGCGCGTAACCTGATCTATTCTAATGGTGTGAATGGCGGTATTTCCTCGGTTGTAACGTTTATTTTTATCATTGCTGGCCTATCCATTGCAATGACAGTATTTTTCATGGTGTGGAGATTGATTCGATTTAAGAGACAGAGGTGATCATTATGAAAAAGAGATTTATTGCTCTCGTTTCCTGTGTTATAGTTCTTGTATCTGCGCTTTCTGTGCCGATCTTTGCAGATTATGATCCCACCGAATGGGAGTGGCTTGTGGAGCGCAGAAACCCTGCTACCTTTGAGTATATCTTAGAGCCTGATTATGACGTTCCAAAAACTCCGGATATTTATTTCCGGTTGGATTCTCCATTGCCTGCTACAGATTCATCTGATCCGACTTATTTTGTTCGTGATTTGCCTTGTTATATAAGAATATCTTATTATAATTATGTTACAGGTTTAAATGGAGTTATGAATGTACCTGTAGGCTATCTATATTTAGGATCTAATGTATCGTCTGATGATGGTATGGTTGTTGCCGAATATGTATGGAATATTTCTTATAATCGTTTGGATGGGAATAATCTTCGTTTCTTATATGATTATGAGAATGAATATTGGACCACCACTTATTATCCGCATTTAAGAATTCAAACAATTGAGGTCAATGCGTATTTGAATGGATTAAGAGGTGATCCTATACAGGCCGTATTTATGACTTATGAACAGGATGCACTTTTGAATCGTGGTATCAAGACTTATTTTCCTTATGTAGCGCAAGGCTATCTGAATCCCGACTCCTTCAATGAAGGATACGCCGAAGGTCTCCAAGAGGGATTCCTCCAGGGGTACCAAAGTGGAAACGAGACCGGATATAGAGAGGGATATGATGACGGATATACAGCGAATCCCGATCAAACCGGATGGATGAATTTCAAGAATCTTATATTTATGATTTTTGATGCTCCGTTTTATGTTTTGTCGACTGCTCTCGGATTTGAGGTCTTTGGAATCAACGTGGCCGGTACTTTGATTGGATTGATCTCGATCGGCCTTATTGTAT
>JAFVOP010000075.1 GCA_017505745.1 Clostridia bacterium | reverse complement strand
GTCAATTCTGTGAGCGGGTACAGTTGCAACATTTGTTCTTTTGCTGCGTCAGATATTCCTTCTAATGTCATATAGAGAAAGCGTTGATCTACGTAATCTGCATAATACGAATGTTCTTTCCGTACTTCGTCACAAATCTCGTCCAGATCCTCTTCCAAAAGCATCAGCGGAATACAATAAGCCAACGCCTCGCAGCGGAGCTCGGTTACGGTATCGCCGGCGGGAGATTTTTCGGGAATCACCAACGTAAATTCGGCATCGTATTCGGGGTACGTGATGATCTCGCTCACGTAGCAGGTGCCGTCCCCATTGGAGGTGAACTTCAATTCGTATGCCAACTGATCGCCGCAAACACTGCATTTTCCGTTTTCGTAGGTGTGCTCCACGTGTTCGTCCTGTTCCGTTTCGGTCTCACTTACGCTTTCCGATTCGGTTTCCGTCTCGGTGTCCTTGGGGTTGTTTCCGGAGAGATCACACGCCGAAAAGCATCCAAGCAACAAACAAATCAACAAAAAGAAACTTAACAGCCTTCTCATAGTAATTTCCTCCTTTGTTATTTATGATGAAAAATAGAAACGATCCTGAACCCCAAGCTTAAAGAACCATCGCAATTCGCTCCTTTCCTGTTTATTCCACTTTTATTATAGCAAGGATTTTCGATTTTGTCAATTATTTTTCATTCGGTGACGAAAAATACTGTATATTTGCACAAAAAAAAACGGGCGCAAAAAACGCTTTGTTTTTGTGCAATATGCGAAGGCATTGAAAAAAATTGACAGTCATACCGTCTGTCCGGCGTTTTTCTGATCCTGAAAAGGGCGAAGAAAACCATCCTTCTTCGTCCTTTCATCAAGCATGCCCCGTAGCTGCGGGCGCCTATTTCGTTTCCGCCTCCCGGTCAGCCGCACGCTTTTCTTGCACGCACCGCTTGGGAAGCTCCGCCAAAAAATCGATTCCTCTGTGCACACGAAGCAACCGAAACAAATAGAACCTCGCCAGCGAAACCGCCGACAGAGCCAAATAAAGCACCAACGTGGCTCCCAGCAAGCAAAGCAGCATCTTGGGGGCGGAATAGTCTGCAAACCGTTCAAACCAATCCCAAAAATCCGACCAATACCAAAACGCCGACGTGACGTGAAGAACAAAGACGCCCCACGTGGCCCGTCCCAGATTGGCGATCACGGCCTTTGTCACTCTTCCCCGAATGCGCACCTGCATAAAGAAGAGCAACAGCATCACCGACATGATCACGATCAGCGGCGAAAGATAGCTGAGCAGCTCCCCGCGGTGCTCATAAGCAGCCGAATCCTTCCCGATCCATCCGTTTTTGTATTGCTGCTCGGGAATGATTTTGGATAGCCACACGCCCAGTGCGGAAAGGAAGAACACGGGCAGCGTTACAAACCATTTCGCCCATTTGGGCGCGCCGTAAATACGAAAATACGCGTCAATGACGTATAGGCAGATCAACCAGATGGCGGAATACCCACTGCTCATCGCGTAGTTATCCTTATGCTCCAGCACCCGAAACAGTGTGGGCACCTGCAACAGCAGCATCACGCAAACGTGCTGCCACCTTTGAAGCGACAAAAGCCCTTTGTTCAGTACAGGCAACAGCGGATACATAAAAAAGTAGGCACAAAGATACCAAAGCTCGCGCTTGCGAAGCGGGAAAAAGCCGGCGATCCACCACTCCCGCTTCACCTCTACGGAGGGAATCAACCAATGAACCGCTGCATTGGTCAGCGTGATCAGAAATACGGTTTCGAGCCAAAGATATACAAAGCGGCGGAACCGGAACTCGGTTTTCACGTTTGCATAGCCGGAGATCAACGCGTAGCAATTGACCGAGCAATACATGATCACATTGAGAAAAACGGCCAGCTGATAGTTAACAGACAAATGCGCGGTAGACGACAGAACACCGCCGTGCCCGAGCAAATGCAGGCAAACCACCATCATCATTGACACCACGCGAAAAAGCTCCACTCCCATATTGCGCTCGGAACGCTTTTCCAACGGCAGCGGTGCCGGACTCTCTGTATACGCCTTCAAACGATCACCCTCTCTCCGCATTGTGATTACATTATACCGAATCAACCTCTGTTTTTCAATTCGCAATCTCCACAAAAACAAAAAGTGGAAATTGTGTACTCTAAATAAGAAACAGAAACCGAGAGTCATCCCCCTCGGCTTCTGTGATTGGATCCGGTTTTCTTTTTTGCCGAGAATACCTCGGGTTACGTTTTTTTCACCGTTACGGTGTGGCAGCAACGGCAGGTGACGTCAATCTCACCCTTCCCCTTTGGCACGCGCAACACGGCCTTGCAGGATTTGCATTTGAAATAGCAGTGGGTCTTGCGATCCTTCCACATCAGCTTCCGGAGTGTAAAAAAGTCTTTGATGCGATTGCGGATCGAAAGATAGCGCATCAGCTCCTTTCTTCTCTTCCCGATGTTCCTCGAAAAGCACCGCACGTTGCTCCAGGTAAGCAGCGCGACCGAGAAAAACAGGCAGATCCACATGTGCGGCAGATACGCCAACAAAAGCAGGATCATGCCCACGATCAGCAAGCAGTTGTTGAGCGCGTCGTTTCCGTAGCGACCGTACATCATGCGCGCCAGGCGCTCGCCCATTCTGCGAAACCAATTTTTCATTGCATAGCTTCCTTTCTGTCCCGTTTGATTCTGCTTTCATTATACCTTTCAAACAATAACGGAACGTCAACTATTTGTGAAAAAAGCGTAAAAAAAGAGCGGCAACCGATGCAGGATTGCATCAGCCACCGCTCAAAGGACTGTTTTTCGTTCCTGATTTTTCCCGTTGCGAAGCGGGTGAGGTGCTTCAAAGTGCCTCCAGGAAGGATTTCAGTCTTTCGGCGATCACGGCGTGTCCGTCATCGTTGAAATGCAGACCGTCGGTGGTATATTTTGCGCGGTCCTCCTCCTCGTTGGGGTTGATTCCAAGATTGCGGTAAAGGTCCAGCACGGGAATATCAAATTCCTTGGCGGTTTCAAGGATCGCGTCCACATATCCCAGCACGGGCTTGGAATCGGGCGCCTTCATGGGACGCGGAGACACCTCGGTGTCCGACACGTGCTTAAAGCAGCTGCGTGCAGGCGTGAGAAATACCACGGTCTTGCCCGCGTAGCGCGTGCGCAACAGGTTCATCAAATACCACACCGCGCCGCAGAAGCTGCCTTGGGTACGGTCGCCGATCTGCCCAAAGGGCGCGTCGCCGTGGATGTAATCGTTGATGCCGCCGTACACCACGTACAGATCGGCATCGGGATGGAGGAAAAAGGCTCTGCCGCAAAAGGTCATGTCGCGGCAGGCTTCCTCGGAGGGCTGATATTGGTGGGCAATGCGCGTGCCGCCAATGCCGTAGTTATACACGGCCTCCATTCCGCACGCCTTCGCGAGGCGGTTGTCGTAGCGGTTGTTTGGGCAGTCCTTTACACCCACGCCCTGGGTGATGCTATCGCCCAAAAAGCAGGCGGTCTTTCCCTTCAAAATCATGTGTTCTATCTCCTGTCTTTGAAAAATCAGGTCTGTGACGCGCCGAGGTATTCCTCCAGCGTCAAGCCCCTATAATAGATGTCGGTTGCGGCCTCGCGCCCCACAAAGCGGTAGTGCCAAGGCTCATAGGTATATCCCGTAACCCCCTCTTTTCCCTTTGGATAGCGCAAAATAAAGCCGAATTTGTAAGCATTTTCCGAAAGCCATGCAAAGGCCTCGGTATTCTCAAAGGCCTCGGTGAGGCCCGCCGTGGAGGTTACGAAATCGATGCAAAGTCCCGTTTGATGCTCGCTTTTACCGGGCTCGGCAGAATAGGAGCGCACCACAGCCTCGGCATCCTTGGCGCTCAGGGCGGAGAGCCCCTTGTCAGTATAATTCGTTTTGATATATGCGGCTCCGAAATGGCGGTAGGCATCGGCAGAGATCCCACTCGCCTCCAGATTCAAATAATAATTATTCAACGACACCTGATAAGAATACGAGCGGTAACCGCTGGTGACCGCAAGATCCGAAACACCGTCCGCCTCCATCTCCTGCAGCATTTCGTACAGGGCCTGGGCGGTCCGCGTTTCCAGCTCCACTGTTTTCCCTCCGTTGGTCGCGCAGGTCAACGTGGAAAGCGACGCCGGCTCGTAATCGCTTCCCAAAATATAGATCTTGTTTGCTAACAGCAGATAGGTCTGATCCAAGCCCGTAAGCAATACGTCCTCATCCACGTTCGATTGGTAAACGTAAACGGCGGTTTCATATTCGTGCTGTGGCTCCTGTGGCAGAGTGGGTTGTTCCATGCTTGTCTCTTCCCCTTGATCGGGTAATAACCGAATGCAGCCCCCAAAAGAAATCGCAAGGGCCAACACGGTGAGTAAATACGGTATATATCGTTTTTTCATTTTACGGCTTCGTCTCAATCACAATAAAATAGGGGGACGTGGGAGAATTGACGATCTTGATCTGCGTGGCGCAGACCCGATGGCGGCTGATCCCCGCGAGATACTCGCAGATCATTTTGCCCTCGGCATCGCCCTCCTCGTGTCCGGGATACACCGCCACGTTTAAAATCGCATCGCGGTCCAGCAGCTCGATCGCGGCTTCGATGGCAGGCATGGTGGTCTCTCGCAACGTGGTAACCGATTTGTCACCGCCCGGAAGCCAGCCAAGATTGAACATCCCTGCCTTGATCGGCGTTTTTACATAGTTTTTCACGTTGTGGTGCGAATCATGTATCAGGGTGTAGTTTTCGGGGCAGCCAACCTCTCGCAACCGCTTTGCCGTGGACTCCACCGCCTGCGCCTGAATATCAAACGCGTATACATGTCCGCGCTCCCCCACCGTGCGGCATAAAAACTCGGTGTCGTATCCGTTTCCCATCGTAAAGTCGACCGCTACGTCTCCCTCGCGCAAATGGTTGCGGATAAAATATTTGTGTAATTCCAGTAAGTCGATCATACGTGCTCCTTTTCGGTTTTTTCCGGGGAAAACTTCTTGAAAGAAGTTTTCCCCGGACCCCTTTCAAGAACTTTACACACATTTTTATTGCGAAATTGGCTACTTTCGTGCGCGTTTTGCTTCGCTTCTCAATTTGAGCAACGCTCAAATTGCCATAGCGGCAAATGATGTTCGCTCTGAACGATATAGCCGCAATGATCCCGCTACCATTTTGGGATCGCTACCCAAAAGAGTTTACAGGTTCGTTTGACAGAGAAAACTTTCTGTTTTTACACAAATGGAGTGTTCGTATAAAAAGTTTCTCCGCAAAAAAGCGCTCACTTACTATGCAGATCCGAGCGCAAAAACTTGTAAGCGCGCTCCACGGCGTCCTTGGAGTTGTACCAGGGCTCGGCATCGTATCGGTAGTCAAATTTTTTACAGAACCAACTTACGTCCTTTTGCAGTTCGTCAAAATAGGTCTCCACCACCGTGGCGCATTGCTTTGCAAATTCGGGCTGCTTCTTTTTGCCAAGGCGCTTTTGGCCGTACCACAGCAGCTTGCGGTAGTGCGGCAGGCAAAAATAGGGCTGCGCCTTCAATTTGGGCGCAAAGTCCTCGTCCTTTTCCCAAAGATAGACCGCCGTGTCGACCATATTTTCGAAATTGCGTGAAATACGGTTGCAAACGTAGCAGGATTCTTCCAGCTCTTCAATGCGCTTGATCGGCTTATTTCCCTGCCCGCCGCCAAGTCCGCCGTCCTTGATCTCCTTCCGCAATTCCGCCAAATGGCTCTCCAGGGTGAGCGCCATTCCCAGGCGATTCTTTCGCACAAACATCATATCGTAGTGTGTGCGACAAAAGCCGCTTTTGTTGGTTTGGATCCGGATGTCGGGCTCCATCATTGATGCGCCGAGGATCAGATCCAGCTCGTCCTCCTCCAGCTTCCGATGCAAGGCGCAGAGCGCGCACCCGCAGGCAGGGTCTGCAGCGGACGCTTCAAACGCCTCGTTGACCGGAATGGTAAAATTCATATCCATTTTTAAAAAAACCTCTTCAGATATATTGCTTTTTGTTTGTTTATCGTGTATAATTATATCATACTATGCAAGACCTTGCAAGAGGTTTTGAAAAAAACCGAAAGAAAGAGTTTTATGAAGTATCAATACTGTTTTTTAGACCTGGACGGCACCGTGATCGATTCCTCCCCCGGAATTACGCAATCGGTACAGTACGCCCTGCGCAAAAGCGGTATCACTCCGCCCCCTGCAGAGGAGCTGCTCGGATTTATCGGTCCCGCGCTCTCCTGGAGCTTTGCGCACTTCTTCGGTATGGACAACGAAGCCGCACACAGAGCTGTGGATTTTTACCGTGAAAACTACCGCGCAGGCGGAATGTTTGAGTGCCGCGTGTACGAGGGGATTGCGGATTTGCTGAAGTCTCTGCAAGCTGCCGGGATCCCCTGTGTGCTCGCCACCTGCAAGCCGCATTGCTTTGCCGAGCAAATTCTGCGGCACTTCGGGATCGACCGTTACTTCACCTTCGTCTCGGGTCCCGAGCTGGACGGCACACGCGGAGAAAAGCACGAGGTGATCGTCTATGCGATGCAGCACCTCGGGATCACCGACCCCACGTCCGTGCTCATGGTTGGCGACCGCGCCAGCGATATCACCGACGCGAGGCTTCTCGGCGTGGATGCCGCAGGTGTGCTTTGGGGCTTTGGCTCCGAGAAGGAGCTTACCGATGCGGGCGCCGTTATGCTTTGTCAAGCGCCGCAGGAGCTGCTTGCCATCCTGAACGCTTAACACAAATACAAGGAAACGAGGCTTCACTATGAACCAAAAGCCAAACATCATTATGATTCTGACCGACGATCAGGGATATTGGTCTCTTGGATGCAACGGAAACCGCGAGATCCGAACGCCGAATATCGACGCGCTGGCGGCAAACGGCACCAATTTTTCCAATTTCTTTTGCGCCTCCCCCGTCTGCTCTCCCGCACGGGCGTCGATCCTGACGGGCCAGATCCCCTCCCAGCACGGCGTACATGACTGGATCCACGGAGGCGGCGGAGAATCCCCCTCCGATCCTCCTATCGAATATCTGGCCGAATGCACCGGATACACCGAGCTTTTGGCCGCCAACGGATACGTATGCGGGCAATCCGGGAAATGGCACCTGGGGGCAACCTGTACGCCGCAAAAGGGATATTCGCACTGGTTTGCAACCCTGAAAGGAAGTGGCACCTACCGCGACGCCAACGTATTTCGGGGTACGGAGCTGACCGAAACGAAGGGCTACATCACCGATATCATTACCGACGACGCGCTCTCCTTTATCGACGAATGCTGTGACAAGAAGAAGCCCTTTTACCTCAACCTTGCCTACACCGCTCCTCACAGCCCTCTGGTGGATCAACACAAGCAGGAATACGTGGATGATTACATGGAGCGCTGCACCTTCTCCGATATTCCACAGGAACCGAGAAGCCCATGGATCCAACAACACCCCGTGGAGATCCGCCATACCGAAGCCTTTATGAACCCCGATCGCGAATACGTCACACTGCGCGATCTGCTCGCCGGCTACTACGCGGCGGTGCAAGGCGTGGACGACGGCGTGGGACGCGTGGTGGACAAGCTGAGAGAGCGCGGTATTCTCGAAAACACGCTGATCATCTACACCAGCGACAACGGCTACAACTGCGGGCATCACGGGCTTTGGGGCAAGGGCAACTGCTCCACACCGCTCAACCTCTACGATACCTCGTGCAAGGTTCCCTGTATCATCAGTATGCCCGGTACAGTGAAGGAGGGCGCGGTTTGCGATTCCTTGCTCTCGGCCTACGATTTTATGCCTACACTGCTGGATTTCGTTGGGATCCGGAACCCCAACGCCGACAAGCTTCCGGGAAGAAGCTTTCTTCCCGCCCTTATGAGCGGAGAGAGCGGAAACTATCGGGAGGCCGTAACGGTGTTTGACGAATACGGCCCCGCCCGCATGATCCGCACCAAGGAATGGAAATACATTCACCGCTACCCTTACGGACCTCACGAGCTCTACGATCTGAAAAACGATCCCGACGAGCGCTTCAATCTGCTGTGGGAGACTCGCAATTTCGTCCATTCTCCCGCCTTTGTAGAGAAAAAGGCCGACGAGCTCTTCCACGAGATGCAAGCGTGGTTTTTGGAATACGTAAAGCCAACGCGTGACGGAAAAGGCGAGCCGGTGTACGGCAGAGGGCAGCTTTGCATGGTAGGCCCCGACGCCACCAAGCGCATCGCCTTTAATCCCCCCGACCCCACCAAGTACGGAAAAAAGAAATAAACATATAAAAATACTACCCGATTCAGAAAGGAACCTACATTATGTACCGTATCGGCATTGACCTTGGCGGAACCAACATCGCCGCCGGATTGGTAAACGAAAGCTTTGAGATCATCGCAAAGGACAGCACACCTACGCTGCCCTCCCGCCCGTCTGAGGAAATTGTGAATGACATTGCGATGCTCTGTCACAAACTCTGCGAGGCAACCGGACTGACCGTGGAGGACATTGCATCGGTTGGCATCGCGTCCCCCGGTATCGTGGATGACGAGACCGGCGTTGTGATCTACGCCAACAACCTCAATTTTCGTCACTTCCCGATGATTCCCTTGCTCAAGGAGCGCTTCCCCGCCCGTGAAATGCACATTGAAAACGATGCCAACGCCGCCGCATGGGGCGAAGCCATTGCAGGCGCGGCAAAGGGCAGCAAATCTTCGGTGATGATCACGCTCGGCACGGGTGTTGGCGGCGGTATCATTGCGGACGGAAAGGTGTTCAAGGGCTTTAACTCGGCAGCGGGTGAGCTTGGTCACATCGTGATTGAGGTAGACGGACGCCCCTGCTCCTGCGGCCGCAAGGGATGCTGGGAGGCCTACTCCTCGGCAACCGGCCTGATCAACATGACAAAAGAAAAGCTGGTGCAATGCACCGCCGAAAACCGTGAAACCGCAATGACCGAGCTGGTTGCGAAAAAGGGGAAGGTAAACGGCCGCATCGCATTTGACGCCATGCGCATGGGTGACGCCGCAGCCACGGAGGTGGTGACCGAGTACGTCAAGTACCTGGCCAGCGGACTTGCCAGCATGATCAACATTTTCCAGCCCGAGGTTCTCTCGATTGGCGGCGGCATCTCCAACGAGGGGCAGTATCTGCTCGATCTCGTGGTCCCGCTTGTGCGCGCGCAGCAGTACGGAACCGGCCTTGTTTCCAATCCCGATATCCGCATCGCTCAGCTCCGCAACGACGCCGGCATCATCGGCGCCGCCGTGTTGGGAATTTAAATATTTTGACAGAGAGACTCCTTGAAAAAGGGGTCTCTCTTTTTCACCCATTTTCCAAAAAAACAGGAGGATCTTCTTTTCGGAAGATCCTCCTTAAAAATTATTGAATGTCCACAATCGTGCCGGTTTCTGCCGATTGGAATGCCGCCAGGATCACCTTCAGATCCATGCGCATCTGATCGTGAGTGATCAACTGCTCCTCTTCTCCGCGGATCGCGCGGATGAAGTTGCGGTAGTAATCGTGCACGTCGGATTTCGGCAGCTCGATCTTGTAGGTATCTGTGGTATAATCGTCGCGAGGTGCCATCGTTTTGGTCAGACCCGCAGCGGTTTGTACGGGAGTAACGTTCAGCTCCTGCCACTTGTCGCACTTGACCACGTCCACGGGGGTCTTCCATGCCGGGATGGATGCCGAGCCTCCCTTTGCGCGCAGATACCAGCGCGGCATGTTGATAAAGTTGTAGGTGCCAACCTCCACGGTTGCGCGAATGCCGTTTTCAAAGTAAATGTCCAAACGGAAGCCGTCGTCACACTCGCTGTTGGTAATGTAATCGCAGATGCAGCTCACGCGCTTGGGATTGAAGCCGAAGATCATCAGGATCTGGTCGATGAGGTGGATGCCCCAGTCGTAGAGCATACCGCCGCCGTATTTCTTCACGCCTCTCCAGTCGCCGGGGATTCCGCGGCTTCCGTGCACGCGGGATTCGATGTTGATCACGTCGCCCAATTCGCCCGAATCGCACAGCTGCTTCATAGCCAGAAAATCCGCATCCCAACGGCGGTTCTGGTGAACCGAGAATTTTACCCCGTTGCGCTCGGATGCCGCAATCATGCGCTCCAGCGATTCCAAAGAAATGGTAACCGGCTTTTCGCTGATCACGTTTTTGCCTGCATTCATTGCGGCAATGGCGATCTCCTCATGCACGTCGTTCGGTGTTGCAACCGTAATCAGCTCCACCGAGGGATCTGCCAAAACCTCCTCCAAGGAGGCATAAACGTGGATTCCGCGGCTCTCTGCCAATTCACAACGGGCAGGGTCGATATCATAGATACCGGCAACCTCGGCAACGTCATTCTGAGAGATTCTATCCACGTGCCAGCCGCCCATTCCGCCGTAGCCTACAACGGCAACCTTCATTTTTTTCATCTTTCTACAGTCCTTTCCGCTTGATGCGCCAAGATCGGCGCAGATTTGCTGATGGAAACATCCGTTTTGCGGATGTTTGGATCCTGTGTATTCAGTATAGCGCATTTTCTGTCTCTTTTCAAGATATGTTTTGCTTTTTTTGAGACATTTATTGCTATGAGCAACTTCTATTTTCTTTTTTTAGAGAAAAATATTGCAAAGCTCTTGCAAGAAGGAGTAAAATACTGTATAATAAAAGGTAACTATCTTTATTTTTTTGGAAAGGTACGGTCAAACAACGTGCAAATATCCGATCGTCAAAAACACATTCGCAATTTTTCCATCATCGCGCACATCGACCACGGCAAGTCCACGCTTGCCGACCGCATTCTGGAACACACCCAAACGGTGGCCAAGCGCGATATGGAAGAGCAAATTCTGGATAATATGGATCTGGAGCGGGAACGCGGCATTACCATCAAGGCACGCGCGGTCAAGCTCGAATACGAGGCAAAAAACGGGGAGCGTTACACCTTTAACCTCATCGATACCCCCGGCCACGTCGACTTCAACTACGAGGTCTCGCGCTCGCTCAACGCCTGCGACGGAGCCCTTTTGGTGGTGGACGCCACCCAAGGCATCGAAGCACAAACCTTGGCAAACGCCTATCTTGCCGTGGATGCAGACCTCGAGATCATTCCCGTGATCAATAAGATCGACCTTCCCTCTGCAGATATAGACAAATGCCGTACCGAGATCGAGGACGTGATCGGCATTCCCGCCGAGGACTGCCCTGCGGTCTCTGCCAAAACCGGTTTGAATATTGAGGACGTACTGGAGGCCGTGGTGCGAGACATTCCCGCGCCCGTGGGTGACGAAAATGCGCCGCTCAAGGCTCTGATCTTCGACTCCTACTACGACAGCTACCTTGGTGTTGTGGTCAATATCCGCATCATTGACGGAAAGCTGAAGGCAGGCGACCGCATTCGTTTGATGAGCACTGGGGCCGAGTTTGACGTCGTAGACGTGGGTACGATGGAGCCCTTTGGACTGAAAAAGGGGGAGGCGTTGTATGCGGGCGAGGTTGGCTATCTGACTGCCTCGATCAAAAGCGTGGGAGACACCCGTGTGGGTGACACGGTTACGCTCGCCGCCAATCCCACAAGTGAAGCGCTCCCCGGCTTTAAAGCCGTCCAGCCGATGGTGTACGCAGGTATCTACCCTGCCGACGGCGCACGGTATCAGGATCTGCGTGAAGCGCTTGAAAAGCTCCAGCTCAACGATGCGGCGCTGCTCTTTGAGCCCGAAACCTCGATTGCTCTCGGCTTTGGCTTCCGTTGCGGATTTTTGGGACTGCTCCACATGGAGATCATCGAGGAGCGTCTTGAGCGTGAGTTCAACCTCGATCTGATCACCACCGCGCCCAGCGTTATTTATGAGATCAAGCTGAAAAACGGCGAAACCGTGCGCATTGACAACCCCTCCAACTACCCCGCCACCGACACGATCGACGTGGCGTACGAGCCGCTGGTAAAAGCCAACATCATCACACCCGTGGAGTACGTGGGAGGACTGATGGAGCTCTGCCAAAACCGCCGCGGCGTGTTTATCGATATGAAATATCTCGACCCCACGCGTGTGGAATTGCACTATAACCTGCCGCTGAATGAGATCATCTACGACTTTTTCGACGCACTGAAAAGCCGTTCGCGCGGCTACGCGTCGCTCGACTACGAGCTGCACGGCTACGAGCCCTCCAAGCTCGTCAAGCTCGATTTTCTGCTCAACGGCGAGCAGGTGGACGCGCTCTCCTTCATCGTCCACGAGGAAAAGGCGTATGCGCGTGCGCGCCGCATTGCCGAAAAGCTGAAGGACAACATTCCGCGCCAGCTGTTTGAGGTCCCGATCCAAGCTGCCATCGGCGCCAAGATCATCGCGCGCGAGACCGTGAAGGCCATGCGTAAGGACGTGCTTGCCAAGTGCTACGGCGGCGACATCACCCGTAAAAAGAAGCTTCTGGAAAAGCAAAAAGAAGGCAAAAAGAAAATGCGCCAGCTCGGCTCCGTTCAGGTCTCCCCCGAAGCCTTTATGGCGGTCCTCAAGCTGGACGACGATCAGTAAGGAAGAATATTTTATTTTTTGCGGGGAAGGAAACTTTTTGCAAAAAGTTTCCTTCCCCGCCCCCCATCCTTCAAAAACTGTTACGCATGGTTTTTGGCCTGAGTCCTTACTGCGGTGCATCGTGAACGAGTAAATGATAAAAAAAGCAGGCAACCTCTTAGAAAAGTCACCTGCAAGCAATCATGATTGAAAATACCCCGTGATCCCATTGTAGATTCCCTGTGCAAACAGCTCGGGTCTCGATCCCATAAGCGCTGCGTCGGTGGGGTTGGTCAAAAAACCGAGCTCCACCAAAACGGCGGGCATGACGGTGTTTTTAAGGACGTACAGGTCGGTTCGCGTTTTCATACCGCGGCTGGCAAGTCCCGTTGCCGAAACGAGCTGCTCCACGATCTTACTTCCAAGCGCATACGCCTCGCCCGCGTTTGAAAATGTAAAGGCCTCGATGCCGTTTGCCGTTTCGAGATCAAACCAGTTGGCGTGGACACTGACAAAATAATCGGCTCCCCAAGCATTGGCATCATCGGTACGGGCCTTTAAGCTGGAGGTGTTATCACTGCCCAGCACCGTTTCTGGCGTGGGACGGGACAGCCGCACCTCAAAGCGTCCGTCGGCCTCCAAAAGCGCGGCAAGCGCGATGCCAACGGCATAGGTAACGTTCTCCTCAAAGAGGCCGTTCCCCTGTGCGCCTGCGTTGTGATGCCCCGAGGGGTTGTGCCCTTGGTCGATGTAGATCTTGATCCGCTCTCCGTCCGGAGTTGATCCGGTCTCTGTTTCGGTTTCGGTTTCCGTCTCGGTCTCTGTTTCGGTTTCGGTTTCCGTCTCGGTCTCCGTTTCGGTCTCGGTTTCCGTCTCTGTCTCTGTTTCCGTCTCCGTTTCTGTATCTGTTTCGGTCTCGGTTTCCGTCTCTGTCTCTGTCTCTGTTTCGGTTTCGGTCTCTGTTTCTGTGTCTGTTTCCGTTTCCGTCTCCGTCTCTGTTTCCGTTTCGGTTTCTGTCTCTGATTCGGTTTCCGTTTTAGTTTCTTCTTCGGAGAGGGATTCCGATTCGGTTTCCATGGGTGGGTCCACCAATTGGATGCATCCGCCAAGCATTGCCAAAAGCATGGCGCAAAGCAGCATACAAGCAATCCATTTGATTTGGGTCTGTTTCATACTTTACCGTTCCTTGTATTTCTTCTCCCATCATTATATCTGCAAACGGTGACTTTGTCAAGGTTTTCTTGCTGAAATTTTACACGCCAAGATATTCCACGATCCCGTTGTAGATCCCGCGCGCAAAGAGTGCGGGATTGGAATCCATCAAGGCGGCATCGGACGGATTGCTGATAAATCCGATCTCCACCAAAACGGCGGGCATATCGGTGCGCCGCAGGACGTAAAGCCCGGGACGGGTCTTCATCCCGCGATCGCGCAGCCCCGTTGTCGCCGACACCCCACGCACGATATCCTCTCCCAGGGAAAAGGCGCGCGACGGGCGCGAGTATGCGAACGCCTCCACCCCCGTGGCCTCGGGAAGCTCTGAGGCGTTGGTATGGATACTGATGAAATAATCGGCTCCCCAGGCGTTGGCATCCCTCACGCGCGCTTGCAGACTGGTGGAATTGGAGCTCCCAAGCGACGTTTCGGGGGTTGGCCGCGAGAGCCGCACCTCAAATGCGGGATTTGCGCGAAGTAAGGTTGCCAGCTCCTGCCCCACGTTGTAGGTGATCGTCTGCTCCTGTAAGCCGTTCCCCTCCGCTCCCGCATTGGGGTTTTGCGGATTGTGCCCCTGATCGATATAGATTTTGGTTGCCATATTGCCCTCCCAAAAGTGATAAAATCTCATTGCAGTTTATGCAAAAACAGATATTCCGGTTCAAAAGAAAGGAAAAAACATGAGCTCCGTCAAAAAAACTGAAATCGCCGCCAAAGAAAAAAACCGCGTGGAAGCAGGGACGCTGTATCTCGTCGCCACGCCGATCGGAAATTTGGCAGACCTTTCGGAGCGAGCCGTAAAGGTACTCTCCGAGGTCGATTTTATCGCCGCCGAGGACACGCGCAATTCCATGCGTCTGCTCACCCATCTCGGCATTTCCAAGCCGATGGTCTCCTATTTTGAGCACAACAAGCGCGAACGCGGCGAGCAGATCGCCGATCGCCTGCAAAACGGCGAATCCTGCGCTCTGATCACCGATGCGGGAACCCCTGCCATCAGTGATCCCGGCGAGGATATGGTGGCGCTGTGCGCCGAGCGAAACATCCCCGTAACGTCGGTTCCGGGACCCGTGGCGTCGATCGTGGCCCTCACGCTTTCGGGCCTCCCCACGGGGCGATTTACCTTTGAGGGCTTTTTGTCGGTGAACAAGGCCGAGCGCCGCGAACGGCTGTCCGAGCTGGCAAACGAACGCCGTACCATGCTCTTTCACGAGGCTCCGCATAAGCTGCAAGCCACACTCAAGGACCTTTGCTCCGCGTTTGGCGGGCATCGCCGCATTGCCATTTGCCGCGAGCTGACCAAGCTCAACGAAGAAATCCTGCGTCTGACGCTTGCCGAAGCGGTTACCTACTATGAGAGCCAAGCCCCGCGCGGTGAATACGTGCTGGTGGTGGAGGGCTCCTCCTATGCACCAGCCGCGGCTGCCTTTTGGTCGGATCTGGATATCCCCGCGCACGTGGCCTATTACATGGAGCGCGGCATGAGCAAAATGGACGCCATTAAGCAGACCGCCAAGGATCGCGGACTGCCGAAAAACGAAGTTTATCAAACCATGGTCTAAAAAAGGAGGATCATTATGAAACTTAACACGATCTTTATGCGCTTTCCCGGCGGCCTTCCCAAGGCCGTGACCCTCAGCTATGACGACGGTGTGGACGAGGACATCCGCCTCATCGAGATTATGAAGCAATACGACGTAAAGGGGACCTTTAACATCAACTCGGGGCTGGAAATTGAGGAAGGCTACGAATACCCGCCCGAAAAGAAGGTTGGCAAGCGCATGACGGCGGCGCGCACCGTAGAGGTCTACTCACAGGACGGCATTGAGGTGGCTCTGCACGCGCTGACCCACCAGCGCCTGGAGATCATGCCGGCGGCGCAGGCCACTTATCAGGTCCTCAAGGACCGCGAGATCCTGGAAGCGCAGTTTGACCGTATCGTACGCGGCATGGCGTATCCCTACGGAACCTTTACCGATGAGACCGTACAGATCCTGAAAAACTGCGGCGTGGCGTATTGCCGTACGGTCCGCTCCACCGAAAAATTTGATATTCCCACCGATTGGCTGCGGCTGGATCCCACCTGCCATCACGTAAGTCCCAAGCTCCCCGAGCTGACGAAGAAATTTCTGGATAAAAAGGTATCCTCCAACGACAAAAGCCAGCTCTTCTATCTTTGGGGACATGCCTATGAGTTTGCGCGCGACAACAACTGGGACGTCATTGAAGAGTTCTGCAAAGCCGTGAGCGGCAAAGAGGATATCTGGCACGCCACCAACATGGAGATCTACGAATACGTCCAAAATTTCAACCGCCTGGTCTTTTCCCTGGATCAGCGCACCGTGCAAAACCCCACCGCGCAAACGGTCTGGTTTCAAATGGGCAAAACGCTCTACTCCGTGGAGCCCGGGCAAATCAAGGTTTTAGAATAACACCGCATCAGAGAGGAATGGAAAGCGATCTCTCTTTTGGGATATATGAAACCAAGCTTCTTTTCATTTGTAAATTTTCCCACATTCCGTTACTTTGTCTTGACAACCAAACAGGGGTATGCTATAATAAAAGATACGGATAACAAAATTGAAGGAGAAGAAAAATGGTTATCAACGTTTTGCTGTTTATTTTAGGACTTTTGATGTTGATCAAGGGCGGCGACTGGTTTGTGGACAGTGCATCGGGAATCGCCCGTCGTTTTAAATTACCCGAGCTTTTGATCGGCGCCACGGTGGTGTCGATTGGAACCACCCTTCCCGAGGTCATGGTTTCGGTACAGGGCGCCTTGTCGGGATCGGGCGGTATGGCATACGGAAATGCCGTTGGCTCGATCATCTGCAACACCTCTCTGATCGCCGCGCTCACCGTTGCGATCCGACCCGGAAAGGTAGAGCGCCGCGCGCTGCTGCTTCCCGTTACCTTTTTCTTTGGCGCAGCGATATTTTACATGGCCGTTGCCTATTCTCCCGCACGCTATTTCAGCCGCTGGGTTGGCGTTGTTCTGCTCGTAACCTTTGTGGTTTATATGCTGGCAACCTTCCTGCAAATGAAAAAGACCCCCAAAACCGAGCTCGACGGCATTGTGGACGGAGAAGCTCCCGTGGCTGTGGAAAATCCGAAGAAGGGCTCTCTCGTAAAGGAGATCCTGCTTTTGGTGGTTGGCGCAGCACTCATCGCTCTTGGCGCAAATCTTTTGGTGGAAAACGGAACCGAGATTGCAAAAAAGATCGGCGTTCCCGAAACCGTGATTGCATTGACCTTTGTAGCGCTTGGCACCTCGCTGCCCGAGCTGGTGACCGCGATCACCGCTTTGGTGAAAGGACACGGCGCGCTCTCGCTTGGAAACGTAATCGGCGCAAACCTGTTTAATCTGGTTTTGGTCGGCGGTGCATCCACCCTGATTGCTCCCTTCCCGGTACCCGCCGAAAAAACGATTGGCTCCCTCCCCGCATCGCTGGTGATGGATCTGCCCGTAATGCTGGGCGTGATGCTGATTCTGACAGTTCCCGCGCTCATTCGCAAAAAGCTTTCCCGCGTGCAGGGCATCCTGCTTTTGGGAATCTACGCTGCGTTCTGCACCCTGCAATTTGTGATGTAAAATACCAACCCGTGGGAACCCTTTTCGGAAAAGAGTTCCCACATTGTCTTTTAGAATTACTGTTCTTGGAAAGGAGAGACTATGACAGACGAATCGATCGGAATTTGCGAATCCTCCCCCGTCACCGTTTTGGCCGGTGTGGGAAAGGCGCGCGCCGCAAGCTATGAAAAGCTGGGCATCCGTACCCTTGGCGATCTGATCCGCCATTATCCGCGCGCCTATGAAAATCGCGGAGATATCCGTTTGCTTGCCGACGCGCTCCCCGACGGCAAAAGCGCGTTGATCCTGACGGTGGCAAGCGAACCCAAGTGCGTCCGTTTGCGCAGTCACAAATCCTTTCTCAAGTTCCGCGCCTTTGACGAAAGCGGAAGCTGTGAGATCGTATATTTCAACCAGGACTATCTGAAAAATCAGTTTCCGGTGGGCTCGGTGTTCCGCTTTTTCGGAAAGGTGGAGCGAAGCGGCAGAAAATTTACGATGTCCTCCCCCGTGGCCGAGCCGTGGAGCGAATTTGCGCAGCTGCCTCCGCTTTGGGCAGTCTATCGCATGACCGAGGGGATTACCCCAAAGCAGATTGCCAAGGACATCGGCGCGGCACTGGCCTTGCTGGCTGCCGCCAAGGAGGATCCTTTGCCTGCATCCCTCCGCGAGCGACGCGGACTTTGTACCCTGGCCTACGCCGAGGAGCACATCCACCGCCCCAACAGCTGGCAGTCTCTTTCCATTGCGCGGCGGCGGCTGGTATACGATGAATTTTTCTGTTTTGCGCTCGGTGCGGCGATCACCCATCGCTCCTCCAGGGAGAAGGGGGCACCGATCTGTGCGAACGGTGATGTCTCGGCCCTGACCTCCCGGCTTCCCTACCGTCTTACAAGCGCCCAGGAGCGCGCCATTGCCGAAATCCGCGCCGATATGGCCAAGGATATCCCGATGAGCCGCATGATCGTGGGTGACGTGGGATGCGGAAAGACCGTTTGCGCGGCGGCAGCCATGCTGATTGCCGTGCAGAACGGCAGACAGGCCGCACTCATGGCCCCTACCGAAATTCTTGCACGCCAGCATTACGCCGACCTGGAGCCGATCTTTACCCGTCTCGGCATTTCCTGCGCGCTCCTGATCGGAGCGACTACGGCGGCGCAGAAACGCAACATCAAGGCTTCCCTTGCCTCCCCCGAGCCATCCGAGCGCCTGCAGGTGGTGATCGGCACCCACGCGCTGCTCTCGGACGGCGTGGAATTTGCCGCCCCCGGATTGGTGGTGACCGACGAGCAGCACCGCTTCGGCGCCCGTCAGCGCGCCCTGCTCTCCGAAAAGAACCTGCACGCGCATCTGTTGGTGATGAGCGCCACACCGATCCCGCGTTCGCTGGCCCTGGTGCTGTACGGGGATCTGGATCTTTCCAAAATCGACGAGATGCCTCCCGGGAGGCAACGCGTGGACACCTTTGTGGTGGACGAATCCTATCGCACGCGGCTCAACGGATTTATTCGTAAACAGATCACCGAGGGTGGACAGGTATACGTAGTTTGCCCTGCGGTAGAAGAGCAGGAAACGGCCTCGGACGAGTTGACGCTATCGGAGATTGGTGAGGATGGCGCGCGCCGCGAGGAGCATGCGCCGCTCAAGGCAGCGGTGAGCTATGCCAAGGATCTGCAGACCGAATTCCCCGATGCGCGCGTAGCATTTTTGCACGGAAAAATGAAAAGCGCCGAAAAGGACGCGGTCATGCAGGCGTTTTCGGCAGGAGAAGTACAAATTCTGGTCTCCACAACGGTCATCGAGGTAGGAGTGAACGTTCCCAACGCCTGTCTGATGATTGTGGAAAACGCCGAGCGTTTCGGTCTGTCCCAGCTGCATCAGCTTCGCGGACGCGTGGGGCGCGGTACGCGAAAATCCTATTGCGTGCTGGTTACGGGCGGAACCGGAGCCGTGGGAGAAACCTCCCGCGCGCGGCTGGATACCATGCGCTCAACCTACGACGGATACGCGATTGCCGAGCAGGATCTGGCGCAACGCGGCCCCGGTGATTTTCTTGGCTCCACGGCAACCGGCACGGTGCGGCAAAGCGGCGGACTCACCTTCCGTCTGGCCGATTCGGGCGCGGACGTTTCGATCCTCACCGATGCCACCGCCGATGCGCGCGAGCTGCTCACACTCGATCCCACGCTTCGGCATCACCCACTCCTCGGCTCCCGGGTGTTTGCAATGTTTGATCTTGCCCCCGGAATGATCAGCTGAAAATCATACCCGGTAATAAACAAAAGCACGGCTCCAAGGAATTGCTTCCTTGGAGCCGTGCTCGTTTTTTGGAATTGCTCCATCACGAGAAACAGTTGGTTCTTACGTCGGTAACGTTTCCGTGGAAATCATAGTACGTAGACGTACGGACCATGGTTTCAAAGTTATACTCGTGCATAACCTTCCATCCGCCGGTCAGATTTCCGGAAAGATCGTAGCTTTCCCAAATCTGTGTTTTCATGTAGCGTTGTCCGTTCTCGCCCATGAAATATTCGTAAACGTTACGGCCGCCATCGGACGCTATAGGCTTTGACCACTCCTCCTCGCGGATCGTTACGCCGTCCGCATCGGATACGTAGACATGATCCACGGTCGATTCCAGAAGTTCGCACTCGGAGCAACGGTGCTCGTACGTTTGTTTACGTACCGTATTTCCGTTTTCGTCAGTCTCAACGGTCTCATCGATCAGGATCTGCTCCCATTCATGGTTCGGATTGACGGAAACCAGAGTTTTACTCTTGGCATAGGTGCCGTCCTCGGTCAAATCCCAAGAAAGTGTCTCTGTTTGACGGCGCTTACAACCGGCTATCTCGGTATTCGTGACTTCGCAGAGGAAGGAGATTCCGCAAACCGAGCAGGAATATTTGTACAGAGAACGGCTCATGCCGTCACCCTCCTCGCGCTCCAGCTCTTCTGTCTCCAGCCGGCAATTGCTGGAATATCCTCCCCAAATCTGATCGCCGCAGACCCGGCATTCGTTGAAATAGAGCGTCAATTCACCGCCGCAGGAATCCGGGAATCTGATGTCATGGCTCTCCCAATAATGACCGGTATACACAGAGGTCTTGTAGGTATGATCGCAAAGCTCACACCGATACGCCATTACCGTATGTGCATCACATACGTCCTCGGGGATGATGCAGTTTGCATCATCCACCTTGTAAACGTGAGGATCGAGCGTGATCGCAAAATCGTATACCTCATCCACGTTGAGCGGAATGAAGGTTACGCGGATCATATACGCGCAAGCATCCAGTCCCAGTTCCGCTGCCGCATCCAGCACCGCTTGCACGTTGATCGCAATCAGCGTTTCCTCCACAACGGGCTCTATACTCAGATCGTATTCCTCTTCGCCAACCACAAGATAGAGTCCAATCAGGTAGTCGCGGAAATGCGGATTATAGAAGCCAACAAGATACTCGGTACCGTCGCCCCAACGGCTGCTCAGGTCTTCCAGCTCAACGTAGCCATCGGCGCCGGTGAGATTTTCAAGACCGCAATGGTAGCAAACGTAGCAGCCGAGGGTGCTGTCATACCCGTAGGAGTGACAACGGCGTGAATGGTAAGACTCCTGCGTTTCCTCGCAGTTGTAGCAGTGCTCGATGCAGATACCGTCCTGCGTACAGGTGGCGGGACGGCCGTCCTTCCACTCATTGTCATTCGAATGCCACCAGTGATCGGTGCCCTCCGAAATCTCGTTTGCTCCGTTTATATCGGTGTACGTGCAAATCGGATGACAGTTGGATGTACTGTAATCGTATTCGTAGCGCGTCCAATCGATCTTCTGGCCGGCTTCATCGTAATACTCCATCAGATCAAGAACACACACGTATCGAGATGCACCTCTTTCGCTCACCTGCATCCGGCTCTTCTGCAGGTTGTAGCGGAGCAGATAGTTGTGATCGATATCCTCGGTATTATATCTGAAGTGCTCCCAATCGTACCTATCCACACCGTCTTCGGTGTAGTAGGTATACCGGTAAGTCTCCCGAAGCATACCGCAATATTCGCAGGCGGTGGTGTTCTCCTCCACGGTTCTGCCGTCCGTTTCGGACGTTGTGGTGGTATTCACCATATGGTGCATGGTCCGTCCGTTTGCATAGACGTTCTCCCATTTTTCCCCGTATGTAAGGGTCTCGGGATCAAATCCGAACAGATAAAGCGTGTGATCATAGCCGTTGCACTTTTCATCGGTCTCGGTATACTCCAAATGCAGATAACGGAAACCGCAAAGCGTGGGATCGGTGACTGCGCAGGTGTAGAGGTATCCACCGTGCACCTGTTGGGTTACGGGGTCCTCGTAGCTGTAGTAGTTGGAGTCAAACAGACACTCGGCCTCCACTGACAACGACTGACGGGCCAGACACGGGCAAGCGTAGATTTCGGCATACGCACCGCAAACTGCGCCGTATGCGCTCAGATCCACGGTCTCGATGGCGTTCTCGCGATCGATCACGTGTCCTTTGGTCCAGTTCTCATGGCGATACAGCTCTTCCTTACAAAGCGTACAGTACTCGATACGGTCCAATCCGTCCTCGCAGGTAACGCTTCCCTCGGAAAGCACGTACTTCCCGGAGTGATGAACGTGAGATTCGTATTCCTCGGCGGTTTCGTTACCTTCAACATCGATGCGGGTTCGGATCGAATGGCAGAAATCACCCGCGGTGGGATAGGTGTACTCGTAATGCGTATAGCTCCAGGGAGTGCCGTCCGCGTTGTAGTCGGCATAGAGCTCCAGGACAGGATAGCAGATTTCCATTCCGTTGGAAAGGGTGTAGTATCCGTACACGTATTTGTTACGGTACGCCTCGTACAGGCCTCCCTCCACCTCAACGTTGAGATCCTTACGGATCTCCTCGCGGCTGATCAGGCGATCCTGCGCATCAAAGGACTCTACCGTTGTTTGTGTATGGAGAAGCTTGTTACAACGCGTGCAGGTGGTGGCGCTTTCGGTGGTTACCACACGCAGTCCGTCGATCTCCTCCTCCGTAGGCTCGTTGGAGGTGATTTCGGAATTGTGCGACACTCCGCAGTTACGGGATACCAAACGGTCGAACACGGTCAGACCGTCCACCGTCAACGTGCAGTGGGTATAGCGCATCTGCTCACAGCTTTCGCTGTATTCCGACCAGATATCGCGTACGTAAACGAATCCGCAATTTCTGCAGGTGTAGGTAATCAGCTCGTGCTCGTTGCCGTTGGGATCGGTCTCGTAAGTCCGGTTGCTCGAGAAGTCACAGCCCGACGTACCGATCGAATCCGAGAAGTTCTGCCCGCATGCGCAGCGATAGATCGAAAGATGAATCGTTCCGCAGGACGTGGCAAAGCTTTGTTCATCCCAGAAGGAATAGTGCGAATAATAGGTGTTTCGTCCGATCTCATATCCGCAATCGCGGCAAACCGTCTTTTGGATCACACCGTCCACACAGGTAACCGAGCCCTCTGCCAGCTCGTAAACGGTGATATACTCGCTATGCTCGGTCTGCTGGTTTTCGGTGACATTTCCGTAGAAATCGGTATAGGTTTCGGTACGGTTGCACGGATCACCGTCGGCATACACATAGGTGTAAACCTCGCCGCTAACCTGCTCGCCCGCACTGTTATAGGAAGCATATACTCGCGAGAGCAGCAGTTGTCGATTGCTTCCGTCCGCGCGGCGGACCGATTCATATTCCGACACGTTCTTTTGCGACAGATAGAACTCCCCGTTGCCATCGGACGTGTAGTGGTTTTCCTCGGTCTTGTACTGTTGACCTTCCTCGTTGTAATATTGAATCCATTCGTACTCCACATAGGGGGTTTCACCACGCGTGTTGTAGCGTTGCTCAGCAGAGTACCGCATGATTCCGTTGGCATCCAGCTTTTCGACGTATGCGTAACGGCTTTCCGTCCATCCACACTTCGTGCACTGCCACTTGTTTTCCCAGGTGCGCACGGTCAGGGTGTTGCCGTTCTCATCGATTTCGGTAGATTCCACGGTATCGGTGGACGAATGCTCGGTGTTGTGATCGGTCCAATAGGTGGGAGTGGTGACTACCAGTAACTTGGGTTCGCCATTCTCATCAATGCCGAAGGAGTACGTTTGGGTTTGCGTTACGTAGCACTGATCCACAACCACGTATTTGGCCTCGCGTGTGTATTTGAAGCCGCAGCTTTCGCACTCATAAGACCAGATCTCATGCTCGCGTCCGTTCTCGTCGAGCTCGTAGAGCGTTTGCGATTCCGTCATCGAGCAATAGAAGTGGTAATCCATGCTTGCATACTCGCAACGCGTACAGTCGCTCACGGTCATCCAACCGCCGCATGCATTGCCGATCTCGCTCAGGTCGTGAACGGATTTGACATCATAGGAGTGACTGTAGGTATTGTACTCATTCACCTGCTCGCCGCAAGCGCTACAGGTTTCTGTGATCCGTACGCCGTCACTGCAACGGTTGGATGCATTCAGGAATTCGTAGCGGTCCGTCAGTTCGCTGTGATTGATATACTCATTGATGTACGCTTCTCCGTACGAGGAGGTGTAGGCATCGGTATACATACAGAAGTTGTTTTCTCCGTACGTATACTCGTGCTTCCACCACTCGGACTTCTCCCCGTTTTCATAGTAATGATCGTAGGATTCCAGTGTAGGATAGGTGCGATACGTGCCGTCCTGCAGGAGAACCGCAACGTATTTGTACCGGTACACCGTTTGCAGATAGGTGGATTCACCGGATACACCGTAATGCTCCTCCGTAACCTCTACCACGTTGCCGTTGGAATCGGTCTTTTCGGTTTTCAGCATGTAGTCCTGCGATCCAACCAATCCGCAACGCTCGCAAATGCTTTGGTGCTTTTCTATCTTTACGTTCAGAAGAGCGCCGTTGGCATCGGTCTCGGTAGAGGTCTCCGTAGAAACCGCACCGTAGCTAAAGGAGTGATTGTTTCCGGTAATTCTCTGATACGAAAATTCGTAGGCCGCATTGTTCTCGGCATCCAGACCGAATGCATAGCGCGTGCGGTTGATGCGGTTGCAGGAGGCATCGTATTCATTGCAGACCTCTCTTACATAACGGAATCCGCAAGCCTCGTTTGTACAGGTGTAATAATAATAGGTACGGGTACCTCCGTCCTCCTGAGGAACTCGTTCGGTAGTTGCCTCAAAATTACATCCCAAAAGGATATTCACACTCGACTTGTAATGACATGCACAGGAATGAATCACAATATGTCCGCCGCATACAGCACCGTAGGGCGTCATCTCTACGGTTCTCGGATAGGTCTCATGTCCGTAGCGAGTATCCTCGTAGGTCACCTTTCCGCAGGCTTCGCAGATCTCGCGATAGATCCATCCTTCCTTACAGTCGGTAGCCCCTTCGAGAAGCGTTTGTGTGATTTCGATCTTCGCATGCTCGGAAACCGTTTCCTCATATTCCTTTCCGCCCATATACTCGTGGGTAACCGTGTACGTACAGAAATCACCCTCGGAATAATGATAGGTGTGGCGTTCGAAATCCGTCTGATTCTGATTGGAATCATAGCTCGAACAGGTACGACATTCGGTATAGAGCATCTGCTCCCCGTTCGCAAGCGTACGCAGGATGTAGGAGATCTCCTCTTCGCTTTCCAGATAAGGCTCGTTCTCCTCATCGTATGCATAGTTGCCGCGGTAGAAATACAGCTCATTGCCGTTGGCATCGGTCTTTCGAACGGTCTTTACATGACTCTGCATCAACTGACAGTTCGAGCAAACCAAGCGCTCCTCCAGCACCTCTACCGTCAGCTCATTGCCGTTGGCATCGGTTTCGGTGGTCTTCGATTGAGAGATCGTTTCGGGCTGCAGCGAGTGACTGTACCCATTTTCTTTCTTGATTCCGATCTCCTCAAGCGCACCACCGTCCTCATCAACGCCCAGGCTGTAGCGCTCGTAATAGGTCTGCTCACAATCCTCATCAATCTCGTACCAATACTCATAGGTGTACACAAATCCGCAGTTGGGATCGGTACAGGTATAGCGCGTTTTTTGATGGTGAACACCGTCCTGCTCGTAGCTCAGGTCCTCTTGCATCGCTTTGCAGTTGTTGGAGAACCGGATCGAGCGCTCCTGACCGCAGATACAGCTATACAGCTGAATGTATCCTTTGCAAACGGCTCCGTACTCAGAGAGGTCGGTGCGCTTCGATACGGTAAGGTGCGAATAATGGGTCTTTGTGGAAAGAACCTCGTTACATCTGACGCAAACGATCTTCTGGATCACACCGTCCTCACAGCTCGAGGCATTTTCTACAAGCTCGTAGTGAGGCTCGGTCTTGCCGTGAGCAGTCTTCTCCACGGTAGTTTCCTTTCCGTAGAAATCGGTAGTGGTGACGGTATATACACAGTAGTTCCCCTCGGTGTAGCTATAAACGTCAGTCCATCCGTTCGTCTTCTCACCGGAAGCCGAATAATACGAGCAGGTGTATCCCAGCTGGTAAGTAAAGAAGCTTCCGTCCTCATTTGCAGCCGTACCATAGGTGTGTGTGGATTCCATATACAGGAATTCCTTCCCGTTTTCCACAGCATAGGAGGCGTGATATTTGGACAGCACCAAGCCGTTGGCATCGGTCTCGGTTACGGTTCTCTCACGATTCTCGGAGTATCCGCAGGTCCGGCATACATATGCAGCTTCATACGTATGTACCTGCACGGTTGCGCCCGTTTCCGTAACCCTCTCCGTAAACTCATCCACAATGATCTGGTGCATCAACGAGTGGTTCTCCGTGACGACCTCGGTCTCCACCACGTAGGGCTCGCTCTCGGTAGACTGCGTGCCAAAGCGGATCACGTGATGATCGACAAATACGCAGGAGCCCTCCGTTTTCTCCGACCACATCTCCTCTACGTAGGTAAATCCGCACTGGGTGCAAACAAAGGTGTGAACGTCATGGGAGAAGCCATCCTCTCCCTCTACGCACTTGTAAGAGGACTCAAAAGAGCAATTGTGCTTTTCAAACCACCAATCCATGGAGCGGCCGCAAGGACAAACGCCCACATATACGGTGGTTCCGCACTTATTGCCGTACTGGCTCAGATCTACGGTCTTACCCTCTGTGATATGATGGTAATAGGTATCGGTAGCAATCGTTTCGCCGCAGCTTGTGCAGAAGTGCTTCACGATCACACCCGTCTCGCAGTTCTCGCCGTTGAGGAACTCCGTCGTAGTGCTTTCGCCTCTGTGCGTGGTGGTGGTTCCGCCAAAGCCAAGTCCGGCGCTATTCGTATAGCTCTCCTCCAGATGACAGTAGTCTCCGTTTCGATAGGTGTAGGTGTAACGGTCGAACATCAACACGTCGCCCGCACGGTCGTAGGTATTCACCAGCTTCAGGGAGAGATAATAGAAGGGGGCTTCGTTTGCAGGAGTTGCAAGCGTATACTCCATGATCGTTTTGCGGATCACATAGGACTCGTCGGTATCGGAATCCACCCCGAATTCGGAAACCGACTTGTAGAGCAGATTGCCGTTTTCGTCGATCCTGGTTTCGGTCAGCGTATGCTTGGAGCCGTTGCCACAGGCCGTACAGTAGACCTTTTCTTCAAGAAGCGTTACGGTTACCGTACGTCCGTCCGCATCCACCTCGGTCTTGGTCTCGCTGCTCAGAACCTCGGTGTTCCAGGAGTGCTCGGTCTTTTCCGTCATCGTGCGGAGAGTAAACTCCTTCTTGGCCTCGCTTCCGTCCTCGGAAAGACCCAAGCGATAGATCTCGTAGCGGTAGCCCGTGCAGTTTTCTCTTACCGTCCATTCCTCAACGGAATAACGGAAGCCACAGCCCTCGCAAACGAAAACAACGGTAACGTGCAGATTGCCTGCCTCGTCGTAGCCAACGTTCTTGGATTCCGTCTGCAGCTTACATCCCAGACTCACTTCACCCGAGGTATATCCACAAACGGTGCACTTTGAGACGTAAGCCTTGCCGCCACAGTGGCAGCCCAGCTCGTACAGGTCAATGTACTCATCCTCACAGCGGTGACCGTATTCCACATAGCTCATCGTGACCTCGCCGCAATCCTGACATACATGGTTCACGCGATAGCCGCTTTCGCAGTTTTGCTCATCACCCTCAAAGGAATAGGTAATCTCGGTGTCGCCGTGCTGATACCGCATCTCTTCCTCCACGGTTCCGTCGGGAAGCGTGTGCTTGATGTGCAGCTTGCAATCATTGCCTTCAAACGTGGTGTATTCCCAGATCTCGGTTGCGCTGTACGTCAGCTCGCCGTTTTCCTGATACTGAGACGTTACCCGTTTGGTGGGAAGATTCTCTACATGACCGTCCGTGCGGATAATGTTGCAATAGGTGGTTTCCTCCTGATTGATCAGGACCTCTTCCCCATTTATGGGAACGTAGATCGAAACCGACTCATACGTACGGTACGCGTTGGCATCTACGTGCTGTTCCGTTACCTCCACGTATTGCACGCTGCCGTCGGGGGCGTATTGGATCATGCGCATCCGCATGCGACTGGAGATCGGTTCGCCGCTTTCACTGATCTCATATTCGGCCTCCTGATATGCCTCCCCTGTAATGATAAACTCGTTACATTCTTTATTATAGGGATCCATGGGAACCTTTTCCTGCATATAGGCCCAGAACGGAAGGTTCTCTTCGTTGTAGCGTATCTTAATTGTCCGGATCTCGAGAAGGGCGCCGCACTTCGCACAGCGGCTCTCGTAAATCTGGGTAACGGTGCGCCATTCCTTGCCGTCCCCGTCGGTTTCCATGTCAATCGACTCGGAGGTATTTCCTACGGTTTCGTGCTGGCTTTGCACATGCGTAAGAGTGATCTTCATCGGCTTGGAGTTCAAGCCGAACGTATAGACAGTTTCGATGCGAGATTCGCATCCCACAACGACCTCGCCGATTTGTTCGTCGATCTGATACGACCAGTTGTGCTCCTCGCAGGTGAGGGTCATTACGCGATGACGGATTCCGGTCTCGTAATCGACGTACATCTCGTCTTGACTATAGTACCGACATCCGCTTTCAAAATGTGCGTCTCCCCTGCCACAGAAGCGACAAGCATCGATGATCAGCTGAGCGCCCTCGCAAGGACAGCCGCATTCCGCCATATCGATCTCTTGAACCTCGTAGTCGTGGCTGAAATGCACCTCGGTTTTTACCGTCTCTCCGCAGGTCGGGCAAACGTAGCGCACGCGTACACCCTGGCTGCAGGTATGCACGTTGGTCAAAAATTCGGTCTCGATCTTCAAGGAATCGAGGTTGGAGTGATTGCATTCACCCTCCTCGGGCAACTTTTCTCCGCACACGGTGCATGCGCCACCGTCTCCGTAGCTGTGTCCGGGCGCCTTGAGGATTTCGGTGTAGCTCTCCTTACATGCACAGGTGTAGGTCACGCGGCCATCCTTGGTACAGGTAGGCTCTACGCGATTGGTCTCCTTGTAGCTGTGACCATCCAGCTTCTCCTGAAGCTCGGTCTTTTCGGCACCGCAGGTAACGCAGGTGTACGTTGTCTCTCCCTCTTTCAAGTGGGTAGCGGGAGTGACCACCACGCCCTCATCCCACTCGTGGTCGGCGTATTCGGTCTCCTTACACGAGCAGCTTCTTGCATGCTGCTTGCCGTCAACCTCATACCAATCGCCAAACACATGCTTGATCTGCGGGATCTCTACCTCGCGACTGTCGCCGCAGGTCGTACAGGTCTCCAGTCTCAAGCCGCTCTCGTAGTGGGTAGCCTCGCGGATCACTTCTACCTGATCACGGAAATGCTCCGCATACTCGATCTCGCCGCACGCGCACTCGCGGGCATGCTTCTTGTCATCCACGGATACCCAACCGTTTGCAAAGACGTGCCCGGGAAGCGTTTGGATCGGCTCCTCCTTCGTGGCCTTACAATCTTTACAGGTTTTGGTCAGAACGCCTTCCTTGACATGTGTGGGAGCCTGCGTTTCCTTTCCGGCATCCCATTCGTGCGACGCATACTCGGCTTCACCGCAGTCGCATACGCGCACGTGCTTGGTACCGTTGTAGTCGGTCCAGGATCCGAATACATGATCCTTCTTTGCAATGCTTTCGGTTTCGGTAGCGCCGCAAACCGTACAGGTGTAGGTACGGATTCCCTCCTCCTTACAGGTGGGCTCCTTGGTTACCGCACCCTGATCCCAGGTGTGGATCGTGGTTTCTTCCTTCCCACAAACCTTGCAGACGCGCTTCCGTCCGCCTTCAACGTCAAACCAATCGCCAAAATCGTGATTTTCGTGCTTGGGGAGAACCTCGGTTCTCTCGTGCGAGCAAACGGGGCAGACGAATACGTCCTTTCCGTCGTCCTTACAGGTTGCATCCACGTGCTGCTTGAGTTGCCACTCGTGGTCCTGGATTTCGGTTTCGGAGCAGCTGCACACGCGCTTATGCACGTCGCCGTCCGCGATCCATTCGCCAAAGCTGTGCGCGATCTGCGCATGCATCTCGGTGCGGGTAGCGCCGCAGGTGTCACATCCGTACAGGGTCTTGCCGTCCGCATAGTGGGTAGGCTCCACATGCTCCTTCACGGTCCATCCGTGATCATCATACTCCACGTCTCCGCAATCGCAACGGCGCGCGTGGCGGTTTTCGTCAAGGTTCACCCAATCTCCGAATTCGTGCGGGATCTGCGGGATCTCCTCGGTTGCAGTTGCCTTACAGTCTGCACAGGTCAGCAGCTTTTCGCCGGCCTTGTGATGCGTTGCATGCTCCAGGATCTTGGTTTCTTCCCATGCGTGTTCTGCGGTTTCGGTCATTCCGCAGCTGCAGGAACGAACATGGCTCTCACCGTCGAACTTCTTCCAACCGCCAAACGCATGCGGAAGCTTCTCCAGCGTGATCTCTTCTTTATGATTACAGTGCTTATTTTGACAAACGAAATATTGGTAGCCTTCCTTGGTACAGGTAGGATCAACATGGGATTTCAGCACCATGTTGTGTCCGGTCATCGCAACGGTCTCCTCCAGCACGTTGCCGCAAACCGTACACTTCGATTTGCTGTAACCGTTGGTCTCACAGGAAACCTCGGTCTTTTCCAGAATTTCGTACTTGTGTCCGGTGGCAGAAAGCACCTCAGAATTCATTGTTTCGCCGCAGCCCTTGCAGTATTCGCGAACGTATCCGTCCTCCGTACAGGTTGCCGCGATGTGTTCCTTTACGATCTCATGGCTCAGAGGCTCCAGGGTTTCCTTTTGCGTCTCTCCGCAAAGCTGACAGCGGCTGTTGCGATAGCCGTATCCGTTGGCTTTACAGGTAGGCGTTTTGGAATCCACCAGCATCCACTGATGTCCGCCGTGGCTTTCCTGCTTCTTGTATTCCTCATAGCCTTCGCCGGTGTATTCCTGCTCGCAATGGAGACAAATGCGCTTGGTGTATCCGTCGGTTTCACAGGTGGGAAGCACAACGGCACCGTCATACCACTCGTGCTCGCACGCCTTTTTACAGGTTTTGCAAAGGCCATCCTTGCCGTATACGTGCGCATTGGTTGCTTCCGCGCCCTTAGCACCGCAAACGGTACAAGTCTGTCCCACGCCGCAGGTGGGCTCCTTGACGTTCCAGCTATGCGCGCGTTTTTCGGTTTCGTTGGTATTTTCGAAACGGGCGTTACAGATCTCGCAGAAATGCTCGGTATATCCGCCGGAGGTACAGGTGGGAGCAACCACCCGATCTACCGTGCGATGTCCCTTGGCAACGGTAAGCGCGCTTTCGTGGCTCTGTCCGCAGTTTTCACAGGTATAAACGGTAACGCCACCGGTAGTACAGGTAGGCTCGATCACCGTTTTGGTGTATGCATGCGCCAGCTTGGCGAGCGCTACGTCGCGCGTATATTCACACCCCTCGTTGGTACATACATAGCGCTTATATCCCGCCTCGGCACAGGATGCATCCTTGCTATCCTCCACGGAATGAAGCATGCTGTGACCAAAGGCCTTTACCGCGTCGTGCTCATATTTGAGCTGACAACGGAGACAAACCGATACCGTGCAGCCCGAGGTGGTACAGGTGGCGGGAATCACGGTATCCTGCCAATCGTGGCCGTACGCTTCGGTGGTCTCTTTGGTTTCGCGGTTTCCGCAACGGGTACAAACGTGGAGCACGTAGCCGTCGATCAGGCAGTTGGCCTTTTGCACCACTTCCTTTACGGAGTGTCCGTACTTCTCGCAGCGTTGCGCGGGAGTCAAACGGGTAACGGTGTAATAGGAGAAGTGATTGGTTTGGAATTCCGCATATCCCTCTCCGTCGATCTCTACATAGCGGGCTTTGATCTCGTCAACCTCACCCAGATCGTTGATGTACCAGATGATGATCGCATCGGGATCGTCACCGGGCTCCAACGTATACGGAATTCGAACGGTAACCAAGCCGTCGAACTGCGAAATATTCTGATCCTCTCCAACCGACATCGTCAGGTTGTATACGGTGCTTCCCTCGGGAAGATCCACCAGATTTCCAAGATCCTCTCCCTTCAGAGCGTCCACCGCCAGATTGAGCGAGCCGCTGCCGGCCGTTTCCTTCAGGGCTTCCTTGGTGGCATCGTCCAGCGTGATCGACGCGTTGCCGAGCACCAGCTCCTTGGAATTATCCAGGTCATCCGCAGTTACGCCGTTGGAGGCGTCCACCACCGTTTTGGTAGCCTTACAACCATCATACCCACACACCATGATTTTGGTGTTGCCAGTGTTCAGGGACTGGGGGCCGTCAACCCACTTATGCTCGGGATTCTCGGGAACCGGAATCTCCTCGGTGTAGGAATGGCCGCAGCCCTCTACGCTACACGTGTAGGTATACAGACCGGGTACTTGACAGGTTGCCGCCTTGGTCAGCTGCTTGTTGTAGTGACAGGAGTTGTAGGAATCGTAAACAACCTCTACCACCTTTCCACAGGTGGGCACACTGCACTTGGTGCACTTGATCTCCTGCGTAATGCAGCCCGCGTCGGTTCCCACCGTGGTGTTGGTCTTAATCTCGGTGGTAGAAGGATCGAGCGTGTGACCCAACGCGTGAGTTTCTACGGTGTAGGATGCCGTACAACCCTCGGTAGTACACCGCCAGGTCTGCGATCCGTTGGTTTCACAGGTTGCCTCTACGGTTTCGGAATCCACAATCGCGTAGACGTGCTGTCCGGTGGCTCCGTCGCCCTCCTTGCCGCATCCGCGGTCACAGTAATCGGGCGTATAGCAGGTGGCGTCATTCACCTCCCAAAGATGTCCGAGCGGAGGGATCACCTCGCTCTTATCTTCCTTGCCGCATCCGATACACGTCTTAAGCTTGTATCCCTCCTCCTCACAGGTGGGAGGAACGGTTACGGTGGTATCTACGGGATAGCGGTGTCCCAATGCGGCCGACGTTGTCTTCTCTACACGATAGTCGCAGTTGGAGCACTCGGTCACTTCATATCCGTTGGTTTCACAGGTTGCCGCTACCGGCGTGATCTTCAGCTCGTGCGCGAGCTTATCGAGCGGTACAGTCTGCTCGGCATCGCATCCCTTGACCGAGCAATGCTGCTCCAACGAGCCCTCGGCGGTACAGGTGGGATCGATCTTCTTGCCATCGGTCCAGCTATGACCGTTTGCCTGGCCCTGAGCGACCGATTGGAGAACGTATCCGCATTTGCACACGCTTCTCTTGTACTTCGGGGTCAAACAGGTAGCCTCTACGTAATCGTATGCAAAATGCTCGTGCTCCAGCGCGGGCTCGTAATCTACGTAGATCTCGGTGCCCTCTTCGTTGCGCTTGAACTCGCCGCACCCTTTACACATGTACTTGGTAATACCGGGCGTGGTGCAGGTCTGCACGCTTTCCACGATCTTGCGGCTGTAATCGTGCTCACCGGTAGCCTCCAGCTTGATCGGCTCGGGCTCGTGTCCGCACACGGTGCACACCCTACGCTCTTCGCCGTCCTTGGTACAGGTTGCCGCGGTGATCTCCACAAGGTAGCTGTGCTCGGGAAGGATCTCCGTGTATTCGCCGGCCGTACAGCCGTCATTCTTACAGTAGGTCTTTATGTAGCCGGACGTGCCACCGTTCAAGCAGCTGGCGGCCTTCTTCTCTTCTACCCAAACATGCTCCAGTGCGGGGATCTCTTCGGTTTGGATATCCCCGCAGTTGCCGCAGGTATAGGTCCGCAAGCCGCTCTGTCCGCAACGGGCAGGGATCAGACTCTCCGTATAGTTATGCTCCAGCGCAGAGCCTTCCTCGGTAAAATACTCCTCGGTTCCGTGCGCTTCACAGTAGAGACAAGACTTGTAATAGGTAGCGTCAACGCCGCAGCTTGCTTCGTTTCGGATGTACTTCGGATCAAAATCTTCACGCTGGAATACATGCTCAGCAAGACTGCCCTCTTCATACGGGAAGGTGGTTGCATCCCCGTCCGTTGGGACGTGTCCGCACGCGCAGACGTAATAGTAAAGGGCATACGCCTGACAGGTGGCCTTACTCTTCAAAGCATCCTCGTTGGTAGGATCCTTCACGTTATAGGTATGCTCGGGAGTTTTGGGGATGGATGCCTCAAAGGTGGCGTCGCAGCCCTCATCGGTACAGGTATACAGCTTGGTTCCTTCGCCGGTATGGGTAGCGGGATTTGTAACGGTTCCCTGATCCCAGTGGTGCTCGGAGGTGTCCTTATCGTTGCAGACCGTACAGTAGCGTACGGAGCCGCCGTTTTCCGCGATCTCCCAATCACCGTACGTATGGTCGGCCAGCTCGGTCTTCTCTTCGGTTACCTCATGTGAGCAGAGCTTACAGGTATATACCCAAACCGCTCCCTTTTGACAGGTTGCGGGATTGGTTTCTCTTCCGTTATCCCATACGTGCTTTTCCTCAACGGAGGTTTCGCAATCCATACACTTTACTTCGTGGATCAGCGCGCTCTTGGAGATATACACCAGATTTGCATGCTCGGTTTTTTCCACGCTCTCGATCTTCTTTGCGCCGCAAACCGTGCAGATCTTCGTCCGCTCACCTTCCTTCGAGCAGGTGGGAGCCAGCGTTACACGTCCGGAATCCCAGGCGTGCGCCTCACGCTCGGTTTCCCCGCACGCGCACTTGCGCACATGAACGTCGGGATCCTCATCGTGATACCATTCACCAAAGGTGTGCTCCTTCGTCTTTTCCAACACCTTGGCGGCGGTAGCGCCGCAATCGGTACAGGTAAAGACGATCTCACCCTCCAACAGGTGGGTGGGCTGCAGCGTGATCTCACCCTTGGCATCCCACGCGTGCTCAGCCTCCTCGTAAGCGCCGCACGCGCAGACACGTTTGTGTCCACTCTCCGCCTCGGTCCACTCACCAAAGGTATGGCCCTCCAGCTTTTCTACAACCTCGGTTTTGGTTTCGCCGCACTTACAGGTATATCTCCGCTCACCCTCTTCGGTGTGCGTAGCCTCCTTCGTTACCTCAACGTCCCATTCGTGAACGGCAAGCTCCACCTCACCGCAATCACAGATCAGGCGGTGGTGCGTGGAGTCAAAGGGCAACCAGGAGTTCTTGAAGGTATGCGCGTTGGCCAACTCCTCCGAGGGAGCAACCGTTTTGGTCTTTTCCGCGCCGCATCCTACACAAAGGTAGGCCTCAACGCCAACCGCCACGTGCGTAGGAGCAACATCCTTCTTCTCGTTGCGCTGCCAATCATGATCCTGGTACAGCACCTTTCCGCAGCAATCGCAGGTCAAGGTGTGCAGGGCCTCATCCATGTATTCGCAGACCGTATATTTGTGGTCGGTGGTCTTGGGAATCGAAACTACCTTGGTAGCTCCGCATCCGCTGCCGCAAATATAGGTCTTCACGCCCTCTTTGCTGCAATCGGGCGCAACGCTGATCACACCGTCGCCCCATTCGTGCGGGTACATTTCGATCTTTCCGCAAGAGCACTCACGGTAGTGCAGGTCCCCGTCCATGGTCCACTCGTTGGGGAATTCATGGTCCTTGGTGGCCGCCAGCTTCGCCGTTTTGGTTGCACCGCAATCCACACAGGTATACAGCATTTGTCCATCCTGCGTATGGGTGGGCTCGCTGATCGTTACACCGTCGTTCCATACGTGAGGCAGTGTTTCGGTTCTGCCGCACTCGCAGGAGCCGCGGTGTCCGGCACTTCCGATGCTTACCCAGTTCGATACACTGTGCGCAGGAGGCGCGCCGAACGTAAAGACCGCCGCATAGTCGCCGGTTTCATGCAGGCCGCACACACAGGACTTGTAGTACACCGCACGCGCCGTACAGGTAGCCTCGGATTTCAGATACTTCGCGTCGACAACCTCACGGTCGAACACGTGCTGACGCTCCTCCGTCTGCTTGCTTTCCACGTGTGCATCGTTGTTCTTACAAACACGGGTCAGTACGCCATGGGCCTGACAGCTTGGAGCAACGGTCTCTTCCCATTCGCCCCAATCGTGTCCCAGAGGAGCAATGTTGCCGGGCTCCAGCTTCTGACACTTCGAGCATATGCGCTCCCGCACACCGCCCTCGGTACAGGTAGCCGGGGTTACAACCGCCCACGGACTCCATGCGTGATTGCAGGAGTCATCGCCCGTTGCAGATTCGGTCTCGGTATCGGGTTCGTTCTTGGAGAACAGGGATTTGAATCCACAGCTGCTCAAGCACGTCAGTCCGATCACCAGAGCCACCAGACAAAACAGGCAACTCCAAAGGATTTTCGTTTGCTTCATTTCGGATAACCTCCCAAGATGAAATAATAAATGATCGCGCAAGCTTGCGCTTAAAATATTTGTTCATTATATATTTTATCACCTCGTTCCGTCTTTGTCAAGCAAAAAGGGAGATTTATACAGGTATACAATTGAACATTTGGTAAACAAATGCAAATAAGACGTCGAAAACGGACCTCCGACATTCAAAAAATTGTATTATTCTGCACGAATAAAAAAATACTTTACGATGTGCACGGTTCTTCTTGACAAACATCGAAAAGAATGGCATAATTACCTTGGAATACCCATTATTCACCCTTGAAAGAAAGGACGATTTCAACCCATGAAGCCTGAATGGACCTATCACAAATCGATCGAGCACCTGCACGTGGGATGCGACCGGCCACGTGCCTATTTCGTGCCCTATCACAGCGATGCCGCCGCCAAAAGCGGCAACCGCGCCGCATCCAACCGTTTCCTCTCACTTTGCGGCGAATGGAGCTTCCGCTATTACAAATCGTTGCATGACGTGGAGGATTTTACCGCTCCCTCGTATTCCTCCGAGGGCGCCGACCGCCTCTCGGTACCGATGAGCTGGCAATACGCGCTGGGGCGCGGCTACGATACGCCCCACTACACCAACGACAACTACCCCTTCCCCGTCGATCCTCCTCACGTCCCCGACGACAACCCCTGCGGTCTGTATGAGCGCAGCTTTACGGTTGATGCCGACACCTTGGCAAGCCGCGACGTCAAGCTGGTATTTGAGGGCGTGGATTCCTGCTTCTACGTCTACGTCAACAACCAATTCGTTGCTTACAGCCAGGTCAGCCACATGACCAGCGAGATCGACGTAAGTGAGCATCTGGTGGCAGGTGTGAATAACCTAAAAGTATTGGTTCTGAAATGGTGCGGCGGCTCGTATCTCGAGGACCAGGACAAGATCCGTTCCTCCGGCATCTTCCGCGAGGTCTATCTGCTTCTGCGTGACAAGGTACACGTCACCGATCTTTACGTGCGCGCCACCCCGAGCGAGGACTTCTCCACTGCCACTCTGACCGCCGAAATCGATACCAACGGCGCCGCCAACATAGCTTGGCGTGTCCTCTGCCCCTGCGGAAAAGAACTTGCAAGCGGCACGGCAAGCACCGAGGGGGACAAAGCCCTGCTCTCCTTGGAGATCGACGCCCCCAAGCTCTGGAGCGACGAGCCGCCCTACCTGTACGAGCTCTGTCTAGTTTGCGGGGACGAGCACATTCGCCAGGAGTTTGGCGTGCGCCGCTTTGAGGTCAAGGGCAATATCCTCTACGTCAACGGACAAAAGGTGAAAGGCAAGGGCGTCAACCGCCACGACAGTCACCCGATCCTCGGCGCGGCAACGCCGATGGAGCACATGCTGCGCGACCTTTACATTCTCAAAGCTCACAACGTCAATATGATCCGCACCAGCCACTACCCCAATGATCCTCGCTTTTACGAGCTGTGCGACCGTCTTGGCTTTTACGTTTGCAACGAGGCCGACATCGAAACGCACGGAATGACCCACGTGGGAGATTGGGGCAGATTTACCAAGAGCCCCGAATGGACCGAGGCCTACCTGGATCGCGCCGAGCGCATGATGGAGCGCGACAAAAACCACGCCTGCGTGCTGATGTGGTCGGTTGGAAACGAAAGCGACGAGGGTCTCAACTTCCACCTGATGTGCGACTACTTCCACCGTCGGATGCCCGGCTGCATTGCGCATTGCGAGAACGCCTCGCGCGAAGCCGACCGCGCGCTCATCCGCGCTGAATACAAGGAGCCGCGCCGGATCTTTGATTATATCGATATCGAAAGCGGAATGTACCTGCCCTTTGACGACGTTAGGGATCCTACCATGCCGAAAAAGATTGGCGTGATGGCGTATCTCACCGATCAAAAATTCACCAATAAACCGCTCTTCCTCTGCGAATACTCGCACGCCATGGGCAACGGCCCCGGCGACTTGGAAGACTACTGGAATCTGATCTACAAATACGACAACTTCTTTGGCGGCTGTGTGTGGGAGATGCTTGACCACTCCGCCGATATCGGTACCCCCGGCAAGCCTGCCTACGTCTACGGCGGCGACCTTGGCAACGTGCCGCACAGTTCCAACTTCTGCGTCGACGGCCTGCTGTATCCCGACCGCCGTCCGCACACAGGCATGCTGGAGCTCAAGCAAGTGCTTCGTCCCTGCCGTGTCACCTCCTTTGATCCCGTAAAAAAGACGGTTCAGCTTTGGAATACGCGCTATTTCACCGATCTCTCCGACCTGGATCTGTTTTGGACGGTAGAGCGCAACGGGCGCGTGATCGCTGAGGGGCGTCTTGCTTCCCTTTCGGTTGCGCCGCAGAAAAAGCGCACCTACAAGCTCCCGCTTCCCGACCCGGATACCCTGGACGGCTACTGCTATCTGAATCTGTATTTTCGCTCCAACGTATCTCACCCTTGGGCCGATGTGGGATACGAGGTCTGCTTTGAGCAACACACGCTGTGCGAAAAAGCGATTTCCCATGTCTCCGCGCCCGCCGTTCGCGCAACCTTTGCCGCAAGCGTACAGGGGAACGAAATTCGCGTCACCGACGGTGCTACGGTCTGCACGGTGGACCGCGTGCACGGACTGATCACATCGCTGATCGGAAACGGGAAAGAATTTCTCTCCACCCCTGTCAAGCCGACAATCTGGCGCGCGCCTACCGACAACGACCGTAAGGAAAAGCGGGAGTGGAAGGATTGGGGCTACGACCGGATGCTTCTCAAATGTTACGAATGCGCGCTGACCGAGCAGACCGACGACGTGATCCGCATTTCGGCAAAGCTTTCGATGGCTGCTGCTGCAAAAGCCGTTCTGCTTCGCATGGACGTGACCTACGAATTCCGCCGCGGAGAAGGCGTTGTGATTCATACCGACGTCAAAAAGGGCCCCGACACGCCTTTCCTGCCGCGCTTTGGATTCGTCTTCCAAATGCCCGCGGAAAACGAGCGTCTCCGCTATTTCGGCCGCGGCCCCGTGGAATCCTACGTCGATAAACGCCACGCCTCGCGCATGGGGGTATTTGAAACTACCGTCACCGAGCATTTTGAGCCCTACATCCGCCCGCAAGAAAACATGGCACACGTTGACACGCGTTGGATGACGGTCTTCAACCATGCGGGACAAGGGTTGCTCGCTACCCGTGCCAACAACTCCGCAGCCTTCAGCTTCAACTGCTCGCACTATACCGCCGAGCAGCTTACCGCAACGGCGCATGACTATGAGCTCACTCCCATGGAAGAGACCGTGGTACATCTCGATTACCGCCACAGCGGCATCGGCTCCAATTCCTGCGGTCCGCGGCTCCAAAAAACGCTCCGGCTTCACGAGGATTTCTCCTTCTCGGTGCGCATTCAGCCTATCCTCGTAAATGACATCTGCCCATTTGAAAAAATATAACACATTTTGTGGGGGAACTTCTTGAACATAAGCTTTGTTAGCGTAATATTTTTGTGGGGGAACTTATTTAAAGAAGTTCCCCCACGCCCCTTCAAGAACTTTACACACATTTTTATTGCGAAATTGGCTACTTTCGTGCGCGGTGGATAAACAATAGCTCCCGCTAGCGTTTTGGTACCACCACCCAAAACGCTCCACAAGATAGTTTTAATATAAGCAACTATCTGTTTTTACGCTAATGAAG
>JAFVOP010000074.1 GCA_017505745.1 Clostridia bacterium | reverse complement strand
CAACTATAATCAATGGGTGATCGACTCCTTGGTGGAACGTGACGTAGTGGTCTGCGATATGTACGACAAGATATACAAGGGCACGTTTCTTGGCGGAAATCTGACCACCGCTATCCACAACCGTACCAAAACGGGCGGCGCCGTGGTTTGGGGCGGTATCCGCGACGTGGAGCAGATGAAAAAGGTGCCCGACGTGCAGGTGTATTACAGAGGCATTGATCCCACCCCCATCCGTGAGTTCGTGATGAAGGATTGGAACGACATCACCTCCTTTGGAGGCGCAGTCTGCCTTCCCGGCGACGTGGTATTCGGCGCGGGCGGAGGCGTGCTCTTCATTCCGTCGCATTTGGTTGCCGATGTGGTGGAGGGAGCAGCGAAAACGCACGTGAAGGACGATTTCGGCTTTGAAATGATCTGCCAAGGAAAATTTACCACGGCACAGATCGACAAAAATACGTGGTCGGAAGAAATGCTCGATATGCTGCTCGATTGGATCCGAAACGATCCCCGCGGCGAGGAATACCGCGATCTGGATTGGTCGAAGGAATACGAGCTTGCCCGCAACGGCGACCCGAACGATACACAAACGGCACTGTGAGGAGAAAAATAATGAAAACTGCATGCATTACAGGCTCTTCCCGAGGGATTGGGCGAGCCATTGCCCTCCGGCTTGCTGCCGACGGCTTTCGTGTGATCCTTCACGGGATCCGCGAGGGAGAGGCGATCCGCGAGGTGAAGAACGAGATCGGGCAACGCGGGGGTGTGGCGCAGATCCACTGTGCGGATCTGCGTGACCCTGCACAGACCAAGCGCTTGGGAGAGGAAATTGCAACCGCCGACGTGCTTGTGTTAAACGCCTCCTTGCAATACCGCACCCCTTGGCAGGAGATCACTCCCGAGGCTTGCTTGGAGCAGCTGAACTGTAATCTGATCTCCTCCATGCTTCTCATGCAAGCGGTGGCTCCGCATATGAAAGAGCGTGGGTGGGGCAGGATCATCACGGTTGGCTCGGTGCAGGAGACCAAGCCGCACCCCGATATGCTGGTTTATGCGGCCTCCAAGGCGGCGCAGACCAATATGATGCAGTCTCTCTCCCTGCAGCTGGCGAAAGACGGTATCACTGTAAATAACGTGGCACCGGGTGTCATATATACCGACAGAAATATTGAGGCTCTCTCCGACCCCGAATACGCAAAAAAGGTAACAAATTCCATTCCGGTTGGATTTTACGGTGAGCCGAAGGACTGCGCGGGCATTGTTTCGCTGCTGTGCTCCGAGGAAGGCCGTTACATCACCGGGCAAAGCATTTATGTGGACGGAGGAAGGTCGGTCCAATAAGGAAAACACATCGGGTTTATTTTGTAAAGAACTGAGCCGTCCCATTTGCTTTTGGGGGATCTTTATGATATAATGTAACTGTTAGATAAACTTAAATGTAACAGTATATTTTCACTCTACCAACGGTTGATTTCTCCCTACTAAACCATTGGTAGGTGTACTTTACTTGTAATATCGGTTATACTGTATGCGAAAGGAGGTTCCTTATGGATCAATCGAAAATAGGAAAATTCATTGCCGAATGCAGAAAACGAAAAAACTTAACGCAAATGCAGTTGGCGGAAAAACTCGGCATCACCGACAAAGCAGTCTCGAAGTGGGAACGGGGTATCGCGATGCCCGACACTTCGATCATGCTTGCGCTCTGTGATATTTTCGGCATCAGTGTAAACGAATTATTAAGTGGGGAGAAAATCAGTATGGAAAACAACAATCAAAAAAACGAACAGCTTTTGCTGGAAATGGCAAAGGAATTGGAAAAGAAAAACAAAACGATCTGGAATGCAATGTGGACGATCATGACAGTGAGTATCATTGGATTGATCGGAGGTCTTGCGATTATCGCATTTTTTATGCCCGAGGGTCCTTGGATGCTCGTTGCAATCCTTTCGCTCTGCGTGGTGTTTCTGATTCCGTGTTTCTATGCATTAAAGCTTGAAGTGAGCGTGGGCGCTTATAAGTGCAAAAATTGCGGTCACGAAATTGTGCCTACCTATATGCAGGCACTTAATGCGATGCACAGAGGAACAACTCGGTACTTGAAGTGTCCGAAATGCAATAAACGCACTTGGTGTAAAAAGGTATTGAAGAAGTAAAATCCAATTTGTTGAGCAGAACAGGATAAAGTTTGACGAAATCTTGGCGCAAATTTGGCGCAACAGGTTTCGTTGGGATCCTCATGCAAACATAACAGCACGCACTTCGGTGGGTGCTGTTTTTTGTATTTGTAATTGTTGTACCGTAGGGGCGACCATTGGTCGCCCGCTACCGATACAGAGAGGTTCTATTTGCAGAGAATGGAGGCGCCCTATTTACTTTTGGTGAAAAATATGATATAATGCATCTGTTACATAAACTTGGATTTAGCGGCAAATCACCGCCACTGCTTAATGATTCACACATTGTTCATTACGCTTTTCGATGGATATTGCCACGGTACAGAGGATATTGCTATGATACCAAAAAAACTGAGGGAACCGATTAAAAAGAGAAAAAATGTTTGGGTTGCGGTTGGTTTAGCTATGCTTATACTTGCGTTTGCTGTCTTTCTGTTGGACCAAATCCATCCCAAGAATCTTGACTATGGCTACGCACGGGAGGTTCCGGAACGCGAAATGGCTCTGCGTCGGCAGTTGATCAGTTCCGCAGAAGCTTGGCTTGGTACTCTCGAAGGCTCGCCCGAGCATCATCAGCTCATCGATCTATACAATGCTCAGGAGGTACTTCCCGTAAGTTACCTTGTTACCTATGAAGATAACTGGTGCGCTACATTTGTTACCGTCGTGGCACTCCAGAATGATTTTGAGGACATCATTCCTCCGGAGTGCGGCTGTCAGCGCCAGATTGCTCTGTTTGAGAGCATAGGATGTTGGCAGGAGGATGAGACCTATGTTCCACTACCGGGGGATGTAATATATTTTGCTCAGAAAGAGTCCGCAATCGGCGACTGTACGGGCTGGGCGGATCATGTGGGTATCGTGGTAGGCACTTCGGGAAATTACATCAAGGTCATCGAGGGTAACAATATGGACTCCGTTCGATATCGCTATGTCCACAAAAGCAACAATACCATTCGAGGTTACGGTCTGCCGGATTATTCCGGAAAATGCGAATCATTTTCATTCAGATAATGTCGTATCATAGGGGCTACCATTGGTTGCCCGCGGGCGTTCCATGAACGCACCTGCAAGGAAATGGAATATTTAAATAGGGCGGTTCTGTTTGTAAATAATGGAGCCGTCCTATTTACTTTTGATGAAAATTATGATATAATATAACTGTTAGATTAACTTGAATTTAAAAAAGGAGGATTGCTTATGAAAAAGCAACTTGCAGTAGTTCTTGTTTGCATTGTGTTCTTATTGTCCATTAGTTCTTGTGCAGTACCGGAAGATAAAGTGATTGCTTCATTAGGCGAATATGAAAAGAAGGAATTCTTTACTTCAGGGGGATTTCAAGATTATACCGATTACGCAAAATACGTTTATACCTCTTCCAATGTCGTGGAGAATACGTACTTGAACAAAATCCAGGAAACCGACTTTGCTATCATTAACACGCATTTGGATGATTTTGAGGGATGGATTGAAACCATTAAGGATAGTGAGCCTTCGAGCGAAGTGGTTGCAAACTATGACTTTGACCGCAAAATCATAGATACAGAAGATTACTTCTATATCGATTCCGAGCGATATACATGGAGCGATGGACATACTTCCCTTGTACGGTACAATATTTACTTGTTTGATACTCAAACTCAAGTCCTGTATTATTTCCATAATAACATATAATACATCTGAACCGTTCGACAAATTCCAATTTGACGAGCTGAATAGGTGTTAAAGGTTGGTGTGATTTTGGTGCAAATTTGGCGCAACCGGTTTCGTTGGGATCCTCATGCAAACATAACAGCACGCACTTTGGTGGGTGCTGTTTTTCATTTTCGTAGGGGAGACCTGCGGTATATGGCGGCTCCATTTGTAAAAACTCTGCCGTCCTATTTACTTTTGGCAAAAATTATGGTATAATCAAAGCGTTCGATCTACTTGAATGGAGGTGATGGCTTGAATCCGGCCACGTACATACCGATCGTCGTCTTATGGGTCATGATCTTTATCCTGTTCCGAAACAGACGAAAGGCGGTTACCGTTCGAAACATCATAGAAAAACGAAAAAAGGGAGGAAAAACTGATATGAAAGAGCTGGCAACGAGATTTATTGGCAAGGATTGTGTGATCTACGCGTTTGACAACGGACATCAGTACACCGGGGTGATCAAAGAGGTCACCGACGGCGCGATCCTGGTGGAAAAAGAGGGAAAGCAGGAGGCGATCAATCTGGACTTTGTGATCCGCATCCGCGAATATCCCATCGGCAAAAACGGAAAGAAAAAGTCGGTGATCCTGGATTGACCGACGGGCTCCCTCATTCTTGAAAGTGTATTCTGAAACACGAATCCCCGACGGTGTTCTCGGCAAAAGAGACACCGTCCTCTTTACATTTTTGAAAGGATGTGTTATAATAGAGACACCGATCGACGAACACGGAGGAGATCCACATGCAAGTGAACGAATACCAAACGAAGGCCATGAAAACCCTGAACCCGTCGCTGGACAAAAAGGACGTTTTGATCAACAGCGTGATGGGGTTATGCGGAGAGTCGGGCGAGGCTATTGACATCGTAAAAAAGTGGCTGGCGCAAGGGCACGAATTGGATCGCGAGCATTTGGCCAAGGAGCTGGGGGACATTGCCTGGTATCTGGCGGAAGCGGCCACCGCGCTGGATCTTTCATTGGAAGAGATCCTGCAAGCTAATTTGGACAAGCTACAAAAGCGCTACCCGCAGGGCTTTGCCGCCGAACGGTCACTTTCCCGTTCCCACGGGGACGAATAACACTGCAATAGGCAGGGCGTGTCTCAATCAGACACGCCCTGCTTTCGATTGGTTGGTTATCCAAATAAACCCCCAGTTCTACTGGGGGAGCGGTAAACGAGCGGAGCGACGACAAAGAGGGCGAGCTATAAGCAAGCCCGAAACGAAAAAGGGTTGAAAAGAGTTAAACCTCCAAGTATAATGTAAGTGGTTTGATGCCGTGTTACAAAATAAAAGGAGGTTTAACAATGAAAATAGAGAAGAACGAGATCAAAAGCACGGTTCACAGCAAATACAGGTGTCAGTATCACATAGTTTTTGCACCCAAGTATCGAAGGAAAGAGATATATGGGAAGCTCAAAAGAGATATAGGAGAAATCTTAAGAAAGCTATGCGAGCAAAAAGGAGTAGAGATCATAGAGGCAGAGGCATGCCCAGATCACATCCATATGCTTGTAAGTATCCCGCCCCATATAAGTATAGCACAATTTATGGGATATCTCAAGGGGAAAAGTAGTTTAATGATCTTTGATCGACACGCAAATTTGAAATATAAGTACGGATCAAGAAATTTTTGGTGTCGAGGACATTACGTAGATACGGTCGGGAAAAACAAAAAGGCGATTGCAGATTATATAAGAACGCAGCTGGAAGAAGACTACGCGTCAGATCAAATCAGCATCAAAGAGTTCACCGACCCGTTTACGGGTAGCAAGAATCAGTAGGCAAAAATAGACAGCCGCACGTGAGCGGCTGCCTGTGATTGTAATGCGGTATCAAACTTTCTGTACCCCTTTTAGGGGTTAAGCCTGTATTAGCCCCTTATAGGGGCTGTGCAAACCACCGGTTGAACCGGTGGTTTTGATTTTTTTATTCGGTTTCATCCACAGCTCTTTTTTTGTTGGGCAGGGAAATGATAACACCCAACACCATGAGCGCCAGCCAAACCAGGATCAGATTCTTCCAGCCGATCGAGGTGACGGCGTTGGCAAAGATCAGGTTTGCCGCGGCGGCGGCCATGTAGCTCAAAAAGTCCAGAAAGCCCGTGGCAGAGGAGACCATGCCCGTGTCACGCAGACTCGGGCAGTAACGGCTCCAAAGCATCGACGCCGCACCGTTGGAAGCCATGATTGCCAGCACGATGCAAACGAGATTGACGGCCGGATGGCGGAGAAAATAGGTTCCCGCAAAGAAAAACGCGGAGCAGGAAAACATCATCAGAATGGTTTTATCCATGTTGTGTCCCAGCTTTTCATACACAAAAACAGCAACAAAAGCCGTGAGGGAGATCACCAGCGTGGCGGCGGTGAAGTGCTTGGCCGAGGTTTTGGCGGAATAGCCGAGGAATTGGGAGATGTAGGTGGGGAGCCAAAAGACCACCGAGGTGCGCACCACGCCCGTGAGGATCGAGATCAGCGAGAATTTCACGATCTGACGTCGCAACAGGACGCCAATGTTCCCAACCCCTTTTTTCGTGGGCTTGTATTGCCCGTAGCGGACCACGCCGCGCCGCTCAAACAGCGTAAAGCAGAGCACGCCCATGGCGGCCATGACAAACAGGACGGCACTGGACGCTGCAAATACGCCCTGCCATGCCAAAAAGGAGGCAAGGAGCCCCGCCGTGGGGGAGCCGAAAAAGCTGGCGAAGGTATATCCGAGACTGCATCGGGTGGCGTGCAGGGGTTCGGTGTTTTCGGAGACCACCTTAGTCATCGGCCCGTAGATCATCGAGAGGAAAAAGCCCGTCAGCGCGTACACAAGCGTAGCAAGCGCGGGTGTGGCGATCAGATGAGAGAAGAGGAGATTGGTAACGCCGGCACCAAACAGACCGAACGAGATCATCCATTTGGCACGGATCTTGTCACCGATAACGCCGTTGATCAGCTGGCCCACCGCGTAAAAAACGAAGTACAGAGAAGAGATGCTTCCAATATAGACTTCGGAAATGCCCTGCTCCACCATTTGCGGCGTGACCGCACTCAGAATATTGCGCGCGATGTAAACGGCAAAATAGGAAATCGAGCAAAGACTGCCGATCATCACGGCGTTTTTCGCTTTTTGACTGAGCTTCATAGAATTAGTCCTTTACGTTGTGCGAATTTAAAATTTCGCGTATTTTGAAATAACGAAGGTTGCCGTCGGCATCGATGCGTGTGCGCAGGTAGGCACAAATGGCATCGCCGAGGGTCAATTGTGCAAGGCGGATCTCAGAGGCATTGGCGCTGAGCGAATTTCCACTGGGAGATGCGACGAGGATCTCGTTGGAAAGCCGAGCCAGCGGCGAATGCTTGTGCGCCGTGATCGAAACCACCGGCACGCCGTTGTCTTTGGCAAGCGAGACAGCGTGGATGAGCTCCTGGGTCTGTCCCGAGGAGGAAACGGCAATAACGAGGTCGTCGGGGCGGAGCATGGTTGCGGACACCGCGCAGGTGAACACGTCTCCCACAAAGTTGGCAGGAACCCCCAACTGCAGTAGCTGAAAAGAAAGATCGGTTGCTACGGCGGCGGATCGGAAAAAGCCGTAAATCTCAATTTTTTTGGCGGCAAGGATCCGATCGCACACCGCCCGAAGCGTTTCTTCGTTGTTTTGTATGGCCGTGTTGTGCAGAGCCTCGGAAACGTTGTCGGCGGTCTTGCGGAAGATCTCGCACAGGGAGTCGTCTTCCGTTACCACGCTGAACGGCTTTTCGCCCTCGTGCATGGTTGCCTTGGCCACCTCCATTTTCAGGGCGGGGAAGCCGCCTCCGCAAAATTTGTTTGCAAAATTGACAATGCTGCCTTGCGACACCTGCGCCGCTTGGGAAAGCTCGCCAAGGGTATAGGTGACGAACCGCTTGGGATCGGCAAGAAGGGTCTCTACGATCCGCTGCTCCACCGTGCTCATATATTCTCGTCCCGCTTTCAATTCGCGTATCAGATTGGATTTCATGCGCCCTCCGATTGAGAAAATCTCATTGGTTTTAATTTTCGATTGATTATATCACAACGAAGAGGGCTTGTCAAGAGGAAAAAGAAAAAAAGTAGGGACTTTTCTCTCCGCTTTTTCCGCAAAAAACGGGAAGCCTCTTTTCAGAAGCTTCCCGTTCTCTGCGCCCCGGTATTACGGAATATACGTGTTCAGGATCGACTCGGTGTCGAGCATGGTATTTTTGAATTTTTCGGAGATTTTTTCGGATGCGCCGCTATCGGCGTCTCCGAGGATCAGGATATACTGCGCGCGGTCTTTTTTGGAGGACGCTGCCAAAGCGAGAAACGATTCGGTGGTGTAGCCGGTTTTGGTGGCTTGAACGGTGGAGGTGGTCAGCGAAAAGTCCGGATATTTTTCGAGGCGGCTCTGGAAGGAGGGGGTAAACCAAACCTTGTAGGTCTTTTCCTCCAGTCCGTCCACGTAGTGCGCCTGGATCGGCATGCGCTCGGAGCGCGGCTTGAGGATATCGGCAATCGTTTCGCTTTGCATCGCGTACGCCAGGATCACTGCCATTTCGCGCGCGGTGGTGACGTTGGTGGGGCTGTCAAAGCCAACGGCATTGTCAAAATGCGTGTGGGTGAGCCCCATGTCGGCGGCCTTTTGATTCATCAGCGCCACAAAGGCCTCCTCCGAGCCGCTGATCTCCTTGGCGATCATATAGGTGCAGTCCGCCGCCGACATCACGCCGATGCCGTAGAGCAGATCTTCGATGCGGTAGGTGTCTCCAATGCAGGTGATGCCGTTGACCTCGCGAGGCAGAGCGACCTCGGTGCCGGCGTATTCGCCCGAGGTGACGTATTGCACGATCTCCTCGGTGAGTGGGAGCTTGCGCTCCAGGTCGGCCTTGGTGAGATTCTCACACGCCACGATCAGGGTCATGACTTTCGTCATCGACGCGGGCGAAAAGACCGTATCAAAATTGCGGCCGGCCACGATCTCCCCGGTCTCGGCGTTCACCAAAACGGCGTATTTGGAGTCGATGGAAGAAAGCGTTGCGGTCTGCGCGGTCGGTGTTGGCAGGGAGGGGATCACGCCACCCGAAAAAACGGGACGCGACTCGGGCGGCAGGTCAGTTTCGGTCTCGCTTTCGGATTCGCTTTCGGTCTCACTGTCTACGGTGTCCTGAGGATTCTGCCGGGAGGGGGTTGCCGCTCGCGCGAGAATGACCGTTAGCAGCACGATCTCAAATATAGCAAACACAAGCATCAGAATGGAAAAAATCGCTTCCTCACTTGCGCGGTTCGTTGGTTTTGTTTTTTGCATGCGTCTGTCCTTTCTTTTTGGGATCCTGTACACTCAAAATTATAACGGAAAATGCGCCTTCTGTCAATCGCTTTCCAAAAAGATTCAAAAAAATTTTCAAAAAGTTATTGACATATGTCAAAAAGTATGCTATACTATGCTTGTCAGGAAACAATACGGAAAGGCGGACGGATGCACATGGCAAGACCCCAAAAAACACGCGTCATCTGCGCTCTGCCGCGCCACCGCTGTTTCGCGCCGACCGACGTCAAAAACGCCGAAACGGTGGTCCTCACGGCAGACGAATTTGAGGTTCTGCGGTTGCACGACCTGGAGCATTTGACCCAGCTGGAGGTAGCGAGTCAGATGCGGATCGCGCGCACCACGGTCACCTCACTTCTCAACAGTGCGCACGCCAAGCTGGCCTTGGCGATCGTGGATGGAAAAAAGATCGTGATCGAGGACGGAAACTGTACGGTCTGCGAGATCGGCGCAGCCTGTCCCAAGGCAACGGGCGGGGACTGCTCCAAGCAGTGCCGCTGCCGCGCCTCCTGTCGCTATGAGCAAGAGCAAAAAAAATAAAACAAACATAAAAGGAGAAATCAGTTATGAAAAAATGGAGATGCACAATTTGCGGAGAGATCGTAGAGTCGGACGTTCGTCCCGACAAATGCCCCCTTTGCAAGGCTCCCGGTGAAAAATTTGAAGAGATCGTCGAAAACGGCGAAATGACTTGGGCAACCGAGCACGTGGTTGGTATTGCAAAGGATGCTCCCGCAGAGATCATTGAGGGTCTGCGCGCAAACTTCCAGGGCGAATGCACCGAGGTTGGTATGTACCTTGCCATGTCCCGCGTGGCGGCAAGAGAGGGATATCCCGAGATCGCGCTCTACTGGAAGGAGGCTGCTCTGGAGGAAGCAGAGCACGCCGCAAAGTTTGCAGAGCTGCTCGGTGAGTGCGTATTCGATTCCACCAAGCAGAACCTGACGGTTCGCGTTGAGGCCGAGAACGGCGCAACCGCCGGCAAGTTTGAGCTTGCAAAGATGGCAAAGGCGCTCAATCTCGACGCCATTCACGATACCGTTCACGAAATGGCAAAGGACGAGGCTCGCCACGGCAGAGCGTTCCAGGGTCTGCTGGAAAGATACTTTGGAAAATAATGATTTATGGGGAAAGCGCTTGCAACGCTTTCCCCATTTTTTTACGTTATTTCTGCTTTTTCGCATCCTTCCAGGCTACGTCGATCAGCCATCCGCCGAGCAGGGAAATGCCCAGGGACGCCACGATGTATTCCAACAGAGCGGGATATTCCGCGTTGGCTTTTACTGCGTCGGTTACTCGCGCGTCCAGATAGGAAAGCAGGATCCCCAGTGTGACCAAAAGGGTGATGCTCAATCCGATCCGACAAAAGATGCGCGCTGCACGGCAGGGTCGATAACGCCCCGCAAGTGGGAACCACTTCATATTTCACCTCCCAGTTGCTCCCGTCGGGGAGCTTTTTTCTTTTTCATTATACCTGTCAAAGCGTTTTCTGTCAATGCAATTCTTTTTCCTTTTCCGGTACATTCTTCCTCATTTCTTACAAAATGACAAATTATTTCTTTTTTTGTCATTATTTTTCTGCAAAAAAAGTGGGAAAAGAGGGGATTTTGACGCTTGTGAAGGAAAAAATGCACAAAACAGGCGGAAAAGTCTTTAAAAATACAGTTGCAAGGCATGGTATAATGGTCTTGCAATACAACCGAAAGGAGAATACGTTATGAACGCTGCTGTTTCCATGGATTCCATTCAGCCTATGCTTCTGTGCGAGATCGAAAAGGAGATTGCGGGGATCTCGCTCACCTATCGCCTGTTTGTCACCTATCAGAACCGCAAGCCGCGCTTTTCCGTTTGCGTACGGACGGCCGATCAAAGCGAAGCCGAGCTGGGAGAGGATTTTTTTCAAGCGATCACGCGCTTTCAAATGCTTACCGAGCAGGCGGTGACCCCATGCACGCTCCACGACGTGCTTTGTGACCTCCGTTGTTTGGAGAATTTTTAAAAAGGTATTTACTTTTCCCCCCGAATGTGCTATAATACTGAAAAGATTGTTTAAACGGAAAGGAAGTAACCTGCCATGAGATGTCCGGGATGCGGATATTGTGAAAGCAAGGTCATCGACTCGCGTCACCTGCCGGAGGCAAACAGCATTCGCCGCCGTCGGGAGTGCCTGGCTTGCCAAAAGCGCTTTACCACCTTTGAAGTTTTAGAAACGGTGCAAATCATCGTCATTAAGAAAAACGGCGGAAAAGAGCTGTTCGATAAGCAAAAGCTGCTTTCGGGCGTGCTGAAAGCCACCGAAAAGCGGCCCGTGGATGCGGTGACGTTGGTGGATGAGATCGAAGCCGAGCTGCAAAACACCCTGCGCCAGGAGGTAAGCTCCACCGAGATCGGGGAGATGGTGATGCGCAAGCTCAAGGAATGCGACGAGGTGGCGTACGTGCGCTTTGCCTCGGTGTACCGTGAGTTTAAGGATATTGATACCTTTTTGGCCGAGCTCAACGGCCTCAAGATCAGCTCGCAGTCATGAGTGTTTCCTGGAACCCGTGGCACGGATGTCGCCGCGTGAGTGAGGGGTGTCGGAATTGCTACGTCTATCGCATCGACGGAAAACACGGCAGGGAAAGCTCTGCCGTTACCCTCAACGCAGATTTCCTGTTGCCGTTGCGCGAGAGCAAAGGCGTTTTCAAAATGGAATCGGGCGAAACGGTGTACACCTGCTTTTCGTCCGATTTTTTGATTGCGGATGCCGACGAATGGCGCCCCGATGCCTGGCGCATGATGAAGCTTCGCCCCGACCTGCATTTTGTGTTTTTCACCAAACGAATCGAGCGCTTACAAGCCGTTTTGCCTCCCGATTGGGGAGACGGCTACGAAAACGTGACGGTGGGGTGCACCTGTGAAAATCAGGATCGCGCCGATGCGCGGCTGCCGATCTTTCTGTCTTTGCCTCTGCGGCATCGCGTGATCGTCTGTGAGCCCCTGCTCGGCCCGATCGATCTGCGCCCCTATCTTGACCGCGCCAAGATCGAGTCGGTCTCAGCCGGCGGCGAATCGGGCGACGGAGCGCGGGTCTGCGATTACGACTGGATCCTTGGTATCCGCGCGGCCTGTGCCGAAGCCGACGTCCGTTTTTTCTATCACCAAACCGGGGCGCTTTTGCGCCGCGACGGAACGCTCTATCGCATCCCTCGCCGCCATCAACACGAGCAGGCCTCCCACGCCGGCATTGATTTGCATTGAGTGCCTTTTCAGGCGAACACTTTTGATCATAGACCTTGTTAGCGTAATTTCGGAATGAAAAACAGTCACGCCGATTCTCTCACGGGGAGAACGTCGGTGTGACTGTTTTATATAGCTGTTTTTTATCTTTTTTTGGGATTCTTGCGCATATTTGTACGGTTGCGGTTGTTTTTTTGCGCGGTTTTGTTTTTTTCTGCGTGCGTCGCAGCGGTCCGCTTGGATCCTGTTGTGTGCGGTGCGCCGGATCGCGTAGCCTTTTTATGCGAAGCGATTGCGGAGCCCGCATGCGGTGCCCTTTTGTCGCCACCTGACGGGGCAGGACGCACAAGGCAATCCTTTCCGTATCCGATCAGATCCTCGCGTCCGACTTTTTGGAGCGCTTCGCGCACCATGGCGGCATTTTGCGGCTTATTGTACTGGAGCAGGGCGCGTTGAAGCTGTTTTTCGTGGTAATCGGTAGCCACGTAGACCGATTTCATGGTCAGGGGGTTGAGTCCCGTGTAATACATTACCGTAGATGCCGTTCCGGGGGTGGGGTAGTAGTCCTGCACCTGCTCGGGAGCGTAGCCGTTTTGCTTGAGGCAGACGGCAAGCTCGATGGCGTCCTTCAGTGTGGAGCCCGGGTGGCTGGACATCAGATAGGGAACGAGGTATTGCTCCTTGCCGATTTGCTTGGTGATGGCAAAGAATTTCTCGCGGAATTTCTCATAAACGGGAAAGGCGGGCTTTCCCATGCAGGAGAGCACCGCATCGGAGCAATGCTCGGGGGCCACCTTGAGCTGACCGCTGACGTGGTCGCGCACCAGCTTTTGGAAGAAGGTATCGTCAGGGTCGGCCAAGAGATAGTCAAAGCGGATGCCGCTGCGGATAAAGACTTTTTTCACGCGCGGAAGCGATTCGACCTCGCGGAGCAGTTGGATGTACTCGCTATGGTCGGCCTTGAGATTTTTGCAGGGCGTGGGGGCGAGGCATTTGCGGGTGGAGCAAACGCCGTCTTTCAGCTGCTTTTCGCAGGCGGGGTAGCGGAAATTCGCCGTGGGGCCGCCGACGTCGTGAATATAGCCCTTGAAATCGGGGAGCGCGGTGATCTTTTTGGCCTCCTCCACCACGCTTTGGATGCTTCGGGAGCGCACGGTTCTTCCTTGATGAAAGGCGAGCGCGCAGAAATTGCAGCCGCCAAAGCAGCCGCGGTTGTGGGTGATCGAGAATTTGACCTCTTCGATGCCCGGCACACCGCCCGCGGTCTTGTAGCTGGGGTGGTAGTCGCGCATGTAGGGCAGGGCGTAGACGTGATCGAGCTCCTCACGCTCCAAGGGGGGCATGGGCGGATTTTGCACGAGCAGCTTGTTGTCATAGCGCTCGCAGATGGCGCGCCCGTTGATCGAATCCTGATTTTTGTATTGAACGCCAAAGGCTCTGGCGTATTCACGCTTGTTTTCCTTCAGCTCGTTATAGTCAAAGGTTTCGGCCACGTCAAAGTGGATCGGATCCTCGGGCTTTGCGAGGTAGACCGTACCGCGCACGTCGCGGATCTTGCGGATCGGCACACCGCGGTTGAGTAGCTCGGCAATGCGGACGAGGATCTTCTCTCCCATGCCGTAGGTGAGGATATCGGCGCGGCTGTCCACCAGGACCGAGCGACGCACCTTGTTGTCCCAGTAATCGTAGTGGGCAAAGCGGCGGAGTGAGGCCTCCAGGCCACCGAGGATGATCGGCACGTCGCCGTAGGCCTCGCGGATGCGGTTGCAATAAACGATCACGGCGCGGTCGGGGCGTTTTCCCATCACGCCGCCGGGGCTGTAGTAGTCAAAGCTGCGCTTCTTTTTTGCGACGGTGTAGTGCGCCACCATGCTGTCGATGTTGCCGGACGTCACGAGAAAGCCGAGGCGGGGTCTGCCGAACTCGCGGAAGGCGTCACAGCTTTTGTAATCGGGCTGGGAGAGGATGGCCACGCGAAAGCCCGCATCCTCCAACACGCGCGAGATAATGGCAACGCCAAAGGACGGGTGATCGACGTAAGCGTCACCCGTAACGTATACAAAATCGGGGGTGTCCCATCCGCGCGCCTCCATATCGGCCCGCGTGATCGGCAAAAATCCGGTTGGTTTCATAATGGTATCCTTTTTTCTGTATTATGACTCACCCGTCCTGCAATAGCTCGGCAAGGGTGTAGACGTAACGGTGGGAAATGGCTTTCATTTCCTCCACGTAGTCTGCGGAGCTGTCGTCGTAGATGCCAACTGCCTTCATACCTGCGCGCTTGGCGGTCTTGACGGCACCTGCGTTGTCGTCGACAAAGGTCACCTCACCCACCGCACATCCCAGCCGCTCTGCCGCATGCATGTAGATCTGTGGATCGGCCTTGGTAGTTCCGAAATCGTCGCAGGACCATACATGATCAAACAACTCCCAAAGACCCAAGCGCTTCAGGCAGGGATCCAGCACCGTGTGTGGACTTGCCGTCAAAACGTTTAAGGAGATACCTGCCGCCTTCATGGCACGCAGGGTGTCGGCTACCGTTTTTTTTGCGGGGATGCGAAGCTCGTATTCCTCCTTGGCGTAGCGGTGCATGATCTCCATCAGCTCCTCAACGCTCTTTTCGATGCCGAGCGTTTGAAAATATTCGGCGGTGCCGCGGTAGCCAAGGGGCGTGATGATCTTTACAATATCCGGCCCATACGAAATGCCGTGCTCGTCCAGAATACGAAGCATCAAAGCAGCAAATGCCGGCATCGAATCGACCAACGTACCGTCAAAATCGAACAGATAAGGATTGCTTTTGGGAAGAGGACGCGTATAGACGACGTCGTGCGAGGTCGTCTCGTCAACCTCCTGCACGCAGAGCGTGACCTCGTTGGCAGATGCGAGATAAGCGCCCAGCTCCACGCCGGTTTGAATGGAATCGGGCAGATACATCCCGCAATGCGGGCGATGGGTGTCGGCGTGAAAATCGCCGCCGCAGGTCAGTAGCAGTCCGTGTGTCTTGGCAACGGCGGTCAGCTCCTGCAGATAGGTGCCCTCGTAAAGCGGATGGCAGCTGATCTCAATGCCGTCCAGATACGCGGGATTGAGCAAGCGGTCGCCGCCGCGGTAGGGGTGCGCCTGCACTACCACGCCGCCGTTTGCTTTCACCAATTCGTAAAGCTCCTGTTGGGAGAGATCAAACAGGGTGGGGTAGCGTTCGAGAAAGGATTCCTCCACACCGTAGATCAGGACGTGGACCTTGGGGTCCCACGCCACCGTCAGCTCAATGCCGAAGAGGACGCGCAGTCCGCAGGCGTCGCCCAGCTCCTTGGCGTAGCGGTATTCCGCGGTATAGCGTTTTGCAAAAGCGGTGTAGTCACCGTCGCGGACGTAGGTTTTGACGTAGTGATTGGTGAGCACGATACCGTCGATGCCGTGCTCCTTTGCCACGCGGAGCACCTCTTCTGCGGGAATGCGACAGCATTTGCTGATGCCCGACGAATGGGCGTGTAGGTCGATTAGCATGGAGCTTCCTTTCCGTTTCGTTGACAGTGGACTTGTTTCTTTATGACAGTATAGCATACTTTTGCGTTTTTTTCAATGCTTTTGGGGCAAGTTTTTCGCAAAAGCTCCGTTAACGTAAAATAGGATATTTTCCATATCAAAACTAACTATTTGGAGCACTTTGTGGTCGAAGGTTTCTCTGTGAGAAACCGCCCCAAAGTGCTCGCGGGAGCATCGCGGACATCGCGGCCATATTGTTTAGAGCAAACATCATTTGCCGCTATGTGCAATTTGAGCGTTGCTCAAATTGAGAACCGAAGCGAGAAATCCCGTTTCGAGCGAACATCAGTTGCCGCTATGGCAATTTGAGCGTTGCTCAAATTGAGAAGCGAAGCGAAACGCGCACGAAACAAACCAATTTAGCAATAAAGATGTGCGTAAAGTTCTTGGAGGGGGTGTGGGGGGCCCTTCTTTCAAGAAGGGCCCCCCACAAACAATTATTATTGTTATAATTCTCCATCATCCTCGCGGTAGGTCTTGGTGCCTTGCATGTCCGAGAGGAGCTTGAAGCCATCGACTTCGCCGCGTTGTATGGCGCCGAAGATGCGGTAGCGGAGTCCGTCGTGCTTGCGTTCCAGCTCGCGCAGGAGCTGCTTCATTTCCTCGCGTTGCGTGTTGCCGTCGGCAGGGCAGGGCGATTTCACCACGGGCAGCTGCACCTTGGAGGCAAAATAGCGCACGTCCTTTTCGGGCATATAGAGCATGGGACGGATCAGCTTGATCCCCACGCGCGAGAGATAGGTAACGGGCGAGAAGCACCCGATGCGCCCCTCAAAAAAGAGGTTGAGCAGAAAGGTCTCCACCGCGTCGTCAAAATGGTGTCCCAGCGCCACCGACGTGCATCCCAGCTCCTTGGCGGCGTTATGCAACGCGCCGCGACGCATTTTTGCGCAGAGCGAGCAGGGGTTTTTCTCCTTGCGGATGTCAAAAATGATGCGTGAGATCTCGGTGGGAACAATGTGGTAGGGAACGTTCAGCTCATCGCAGAGCTTTTGGATCGGTGAAAGGTCGGTGCCCTCAAAGCCCATGTCCACCGTAATGGCGATCAGATCAAAGGGGATCGGATAAAAGCGGCGCAGCTGCGCCATGGCGCAGAGCAGGGTGAGCGAATCCTTTCCTGCGGATACCCCCACGGCAATTTTATCGCCCGGCTCGATCATGTGATAGTCGTCAAGCGCGCGCCGGGTAAAGCTTAAAATTCGTTTGGTGTGTTCCATACAATAAGTAAGGGGCTTCGCAGAGTGGAAGCCCCGGTCCTTCTTTCATTGGTGTGTGGGCAGATCAGTCGGCAACAGCTTCCTCGGCTGCAGCTTCCTCCACTGCCTCTTCAACAACCTCTTCTTCTGCCAGCTCTTCAAATGCCTCGTCCTCATCGGGAAGATCGTCTACGGTGATGGTGAGGTTGCGGATGGCCTTGAGCTCACGGTATACGCCGTAAGCAATGGCGGTGGTGGCTGCGGCAGCAATGCCGATACCGATCAAAATTTTGGTGTTGGTTTTCATAGTTGTTCTCCTTTTTGGTAAGATTTTATTTGAAATTTTCAAAAAGCTACGAAATTATCCGTAATATAAGCGGCAGGTATCGTACACCTGTTGCGCTTGCAGGGTCAAGGTGCGGGAGCGATCTCCCTGTTGCATTGGCTGATAGAGCAGAAGCGGTGGCGTGACCCGCAGGCCGGGGGCGCCTCCCTTTACGGCCTCGGTAAGCACCGTACAGGGCTCGGCATCGGCATCGGCGTGCACAAAGGTCATACGCTTGGGCTCCAGACCGGAGCATCGTAATGCGTCCACCAGATCTGAGAGCCGATCGGGGCGCAGAACCGTGACGAATCTGCCGCCGTGTCGGAGAAGCCTCCCCGCCGCGGCACAGAAATCGGAGACGCCTCCATGCACCTCGTGTCTGGCGATATATTTTTCATCCCATTCGTTTTTCTTTCCCGCATTGGGGCGCATATAGGGCGGATTGGAGAACACCAGATCCACCTCCTTGCCAACATCGGCGGCTGTGAGGGCTCGAACGTCCCTGCAAAGCGGGGTGATGCGGTCGGCAAAGCCGTTGAGAGCAGCGTTCCGTTCAATCAGCTCGGCAAATGCGGGCTGGATCTCCACTGCATGCACGGAGGAAATTTTTTCGCGCGCCAGCAGCAGCAGGGGAAGGATCCCCGTTCCGCTTCCCAGATCCACTGCACGTCCGCTTGGTTGCGGGCGGATATAGGCAGCGAGCAGGTAGGCGTCGGTTCCAAAGGTCAAGCCCTGCTTTTTTTGGATCAGGCGAAGGTGCTCGTTGATCTCGTCGATGCGCTCATCCGGGGCAAGATGGGGAAAAGAAACGTCGGAGTGGTTCATAAAGTAACCTTTCTCTGTGGGAATCGAGTCAAGCTTTGCGAGGAAGGGCACAAAGGCGGAGCAGGCAGATCAAAAAATCGCTTGCTCCGCCTTTGCTGTGCGGGGATGTAATTATGCTTCCTGAGGAGCACCAACAGGGCAAGCCTCTGCGCATGCGCCGCAACCAACGCAGATGTCTGCGTTAATTACATACTTTCCATCGCCTTCGGTGATCGCTTCGGTGGGGCAAGCCTCCACGCAAGCACCACAGGATACGCAATCGTCGGAAATCTTATATGCCATGGTCTTATACCTCCTATTAAAGATGATATATATATTGTATCACATTTTTTTCGTTTTGCAACTGTTTTTTGCAATATTTCAAAAAAAATTTATAATCGGGCGTATTTCTTATCTGCTTCAATCGGTGGTTTGCTCGGTTTCACTGCGTTTTTCGCTCTCGCGACGGTCGGGGGAGCGGCGATGCTCCTTGGGAAGCAGAGTCACGTCATCGCGGTGATATTGCTTGGGAGGGCTGTCGGGCGAATCCTTGAGCAGCACGCGAACCGTACCGGCAAGCGGATTGGAGCTGATCACCACGCCCACGCCGTCTTCGGTGCGTACCAAGGAATCGTTGGAGGGCGTTTTCTTGATCTCCTCGGCGTAGACCTCGGATTCGTAGCGCAGGCAGCACATGAGGCGGCCGCAAACGCCCGAGATCTTGGAGGAATTGAGCGAAAGGTTTTGTTCCTTGGCCATCTTGATCGAGACCTGCGCGAAGTCGGGCAGGAAGGTGGAGCAGCAAAGGGCTCTGCCGCACGCGCCGATGCCGCCGAGCATCTTAGCTTCGTCGCGAATACCGATCTGGCGCAGCTCGATGCGGGTGCGGAACACCGATGCGAGATCCTTGACCAGCTCGCGGAAGTCCACGCGGCCCTCGGCCGAGAAGTAGAAGAGCAGCTTGGAGTTATCAAAGGCGTACTGCGCGTCGATCAGCTTCATACCAAGCCCGTGCTTGGCGATCTTTTCGCGGCAGATCTCCAGCGCATCGGCCTCACGTGCGCGGTTTTCCTCGTTGTGCGCCACGTCCGCAGGGGAAGCGATGCGAAGCAGAGGACGGAGCGGAGAAACGGTATCGTTGGCATTTACCAGGGTATTTGCTAAACAAACCTCGCCAAATTCGGGCCCACGTGTGGTTTCCACAATAGCAAAGGTGCCCTTTTGCGCCTGAATGCCGTTGGGATCGAAATAATACATTTTTCCTGCCGAGCGGAAGCGTACGCCAACCACCTCCACACGGGGCGTATCCTCGGAAACGGGGGTGGGCTCCTCGGGTGCGGGGGCAAGCGTGGGATCGGAGACGTCGGCCGGAACCTCGGCCGTCAGCTCCACGGTTTCCTCCACTACCGTTTCCACGGAAGTGGGTTGTGCCTCCTCGGGCACTGCCGTGTGCGGCGCCGCGGGCTCTCCGTAGGCCTTAGGAATGCTTCCGTCGGCCGACTGGATCACAATTTGCGCGCGCAGCTTGGAAAGCTCGATCTCTTCGCGGCTTGGGGTTTCATAGGGATCGTACGGACGTCTTTCCGGCGAATGACGGAAGTCTCCGCGTCCGCGGTCGCGTCCCCCGTGGCGTTGCCGACCGGCGTGGTTGTCACGGTTATTGTCGCGCCTGTCACGGCGTTCGCCATTTGCATTTCCCGCATGCTCTTTTTGGCGGTTGTTGCCTTGGGATTTTGGCGCCTTTTCCTTCGGCGTTGATTCCGCCTCGGTCAAAGTCTCGGCATCCGCCGCCCCCTGCGCATTCCGGAGCAGCTCCTTGCGGTTGCTGTTATTGTTGTTGTGCGGGCGATGCCCTCTGTGATGCGGGCGGTGGCGGTTATTGCGGTGTCCCTGTCCGCCCTTTTGCGCGGGCTCGGAGCCCTCACCGGCGGGGGTGGGACGGTGATTTTGGTTCTGGTTATTTTCTGACATGAATCGGAATCCTTTCTATGTGGGTGGCGGTTGGGGTCAAAGCAGGTTTGCCCGAACGGCCAGAGATGTTAAGGTGAGGTTTATATTGGCGTTGGCGTACAGGCGGTTGAGCGTATCCTGTACGGTATCGCACAGTCCGAGCAGCTCGGGCGTGGTAAATTCGTAGGCCAGTGACACGGCCTCCTCGCGGTCGGCAAAGAAGCACAGAGGAGCCGACTCGGTCTGCTTGCAAAGAAGCAGATCGCGCAAACAGATCAAAAGGGTGGAAAGCTGTCGGCAAAGCTCCTCACGCTTGGGGCTCATGGAGTTCAAAAAGCGTACCGCAGCAAGACTGTTTTTCCGTTCGGTGCACAGCTGCAGAAATGTCCGCGCCAGCGAGCGGCGGGTCAGGATCGGCTTGCGCTCTTTGGCGTCGAGCAACGTCAGGGCCCGTCCGATCGATCCGTTTGCGGCGGCCAGAAGCTCGGTGTATTCCGTGGGGTCCTGTGCCCGGAGCGTGACGGCCTCGGCGCTCTCGCGTACGAGATAGCGGTCGATGTCATCGGTTGTAATTGGCTCGGTGCGCAGCACCGGCGCGCGGCTTCGCACGGTTTCCAGCAACGGCTCGGCGCTCTCGCAAAGCAAGAGGAAGAGAACGTACGCGGGCGGCTCCTCCAGGGTGAGCAAAAAGGCGTTTTGTGCCGGAACGGTCATCAGATCGGCCTCTTCAATGACGTAGACCTTTGCCGCCGATTCGTTGGGGGCCACGTACACGTCCTGCTTGATCTCACGGATCACGTCCACGCCAAAGGTGGCCTTTTCGCCGCGGTTCTTCACGATTACGTCGGTGGAATGCCCACCGAGGATCTTTTTGCAGGACGGACACGTACCGCAGGGAAGGGGATGAGAGAGAGAATGACGATGCTCACAGGAGAGTGCGGCGGCCAGCTGGTAGGCCAGCGTATGCTTTCCCGAGCCCGCAGGCCCCTCAAGAATATACGCGTGTGAGACGCGTCCGTTTTGTACGTCGTCGCACAAGCGTTCCCGCAAGCGTCGGTTGCCAACGATCCTCTCAAACGCCTCTCTCATGCGCCTCTCCTTCCTCTGCCTCAAAGCGGCAATTTCATTCCATCCTAATTATAACAGTTTTTTTTGCTGTTGTCAAGAGAACGATAGGTTTTCTGTCTTTTATTTTATGGGGAGTTTTTTTACGATTTACAAAAAAATAACCGAGGAACGATTGACAGAGAGCGCTTTTTAGGGTATAATATAGGTAGCATTTGAAATGCTGACATATTTCACAGAAAGGAACCGTTATCATGGTCGTTACGAAACAAACCATTATTGGTGAGATTCTTGATTTTGATCCCGAGACCGCGCAGTTCTTCTTCGCGATCGGCATGCATTGCCTCGGTTGTCCCGCATCGCGCGGAGAAAGCCTGGAGGATGCTTGTGCCGTGCACGGAACCGATGCCGACGCGCTCGTTGCTACGATCAACAAATTCCTGGAATCGAAGAAATGATGTTTATGGGGAGGGGCAGTTGTGAATACAAGCCCCTCCCCGTATCACATTTGGAAAGGTGAAATGATGCAATCCAATGTCACTCCCGACCGCCGCTTGCTCAGTGCGCTTCCGTATCTGACACGCGGTGGACGAATTGCCGATATCGGCACCGATCACGCCTATCTGCCGATCTATCTGGTGCGCGAGGGGATCGTTTCCCACGCTCTGGCGGCCGACATCAACGAGGGGCCCATTCAAAGCGCGCGCGCCAATATTGCCGCGGCGGGGCTAACCGACCGCATCGAAACGCTTCGCACCGACGGACTTTGCGGCGTGGAGCCCTACGCCCCCGACGATATCCTGATCTTCGGCATGGGAGGCGAGCTGATCATTCATATCCTGGAAGCCGCACCGTGGATCCGAACCGAGCGGATCGGGCTGATTTTGCAGCCCATGTCCCGCGCGGCTGTGTTGCGCGCGTGGCTGCTCGAAAACGGCTTTGCCATCACGGGAGAGAGCCTGACGCTGGAGGAAAAATATTATCAAACGGTTGCCGCGCGTTATTGCGGAAAAACCGAAAACTATACCGAGGAAGAGCTGGCGTTGGGCAAATGGAATATTTGCAACCGTCCGCCGCTGTTTGAGGGCTTTTTACGGCATGAAATTGCCGTTTTGGATAAAATATTGGCAGGGAAGGCATGCGCGAAGAGCGCCGACGCCGCCCCCGAAATGCAACTGAAAGAGAGAATGGAGCGTTTGCTATGAAGATCTGCGAGTTATACGACCGTTTGTGCGAGAAAATTCCTCCGTCGCTATCCTGTTCTTGGGATAACGACGGACTCATGTGCTGTCCCGATCGGGAGGCAGAGGTAAAAAAGGTGCTGGTTGCCCTGGACGTTACGGGAGCGGTGGTACGCGAGGCGATCGATGGCGGCTATGACGCGGTGGTATCGCACCATCCTCTGATCTTCGATCCGATCAAAGCGATCGATCCCGCCGATCACGTGGCGAAAAAAGCGATCGATCTGCTCCGTGCGAATGTGACGGTGATGAGCTTTCACACACGCCTGGATGCGGTTGCGGGCGGCGTAAACGATACACTTGCCGCGCGCTTGGGGCTTTGCGATACGAGCCCCTTCGGTGCTGACGGCGAGGAGATCGGACGCGTGGGCTCGCTTGCCTCCCCCATGTCGCTTTCCGCATTTGCCGAGCTGCTGAAAACGGCACTCGGTGCGCCTACGGTCGAGGTTTCTGATGCAGGTCGACCCGTCTCTCGCGTGGCGGTACTGGGCGGAAGCGGCTCGGATGACGTGCTTGCCGCGAGAGCCGCGGGAGCCGACACCTACGTTTCGGGCGAGCTGAAGCACAGTTGGCTTACCGATGCCCCCGATCTGGGGATCAATCTGGTGGCGGCCGGGCATTTCTATACCGAGGATCCCGTGTGCGAAACGCTGAAGGCTTGGATCCTGGAAATCGATCCCACCCTTACCGTTGCCGTTACCAACAGCCATCCCGCGCGGTTTGTCTGAGGGCGTGTGGCGGCGCGAAACCAATCAAGAAAGGATATTATTATGACTTACGTTATTTCGAATATTCACGGAGACTATAAAAAATTCAAGGAGATCCTGTCACAGATCTCGTTCAAGGAGCGTGACACGCTCTATATTTTGGGCGACCTGTTGGACTACGGCGAGGAATCGATGGAGCTGATCGGAGATTTGAGCGTGCGCCTCAACGTCTTTTGCATCGCGGGTGAGCACGATTATCTCGCGGCAAGGATGCTCAAAGGCTTTTCGGCGATGCTTGAGAGCGGAGCGGCGCCGAGCGAGGACTATATCGCCGAGATGACCGCTTGGGTGCAGGACGGCGGTCAGCCCACGCTGGAAGCCTTCCGTGCCTTGGATAAGGACGCGCGCGAGGGCGTGATCGAATATCTGGAGGAAATGACGCTGTTTGAAGAGGTCGAGATCAAAGGCACGCGCTATCTGCTCGTGCATGCGGGCATTGCCGACTATTCGCCCGATGCAGATCTTGAAGATTATCTGCCCGAGGACTTTTTCTCCGAGCCGCTCGATGCTTCCTACCCTTTGGTGGAGGACGTGACGGTGGTCGTGGGACACGTACCCACAAGATCGGGCAAGATCGAGCGCGGCGAGGGAAGTATTTTCCTGGATTGCGGTGTGTGCGAGGGCGGCCGTCTCGGTTGCCTGTGTCTGGAAACGGGTGAGGAGTTTTACGCGTGAAAAAGAATGATGTGGTAAGGCTTTCGATCGGGGAGATCAACAACCTCGGATGCGGCGTGGGGCATCTGCCCTCTCCCGACGGCAAGCGCGGACCGGTGGTGTTCGTGCGCGACGCGGTGACGGGAGACGAGATCGAGGCCCGTATCATCAAGGTGAATAAAAGCTATCTGGTGGCCAGGATCGAGCGGATCCTGACCCCGTCCCCTTTGCGCTGTACCCCCGATTGCGAGGCCAAGGGTTGCGGCGGATGCGTGTACCGTCACGTGAGCTACGCGCACGAGCTGGAATTGAAACGCGACTACGTGCAAAACGCCTTTCGCAAGGCGGGGCTGAGCGACGTTTTGGTGGAGGATACGCGCTGCACGGGCGTGACCGTGGGCTACCGCAACAAGGCGCAATATCCCGTTGCCAACGGAAAGAACGGCATGGAGGCCGGCTTTTTTGCCACGGCCTCCCATCGCATCGTACCCGCCGAGAGCTGCAAGCTCCAGCCTGCCGTGTTCTCCGAGATTGCGGCCTTCGTCTGCCGCTTTTGCGATGTCCACGGCATCCGCGCCTATGAAGAGGAGAGCGGAAAGGGCTTGTTGCGCCACATCTATCTGCGGCGGGGCGAGGTCACGGGTGAGGTGATGGTGTGTCTCGTGCTCAACGGCGAGACCCTGCCTGCCGAGGCCGAGTTTACGGAAAGCCTGATTGCCAAATTCCCCGCGGTGAAGAGTGTTCTCGTCAACGTCAACCGCGCGAATACCAACGTGGTGCTGGGGAAGGAAGAGCGGTTGCTTTGGGGGCGCTCCTACATCGAGGACGAGCTGTGCGGTCTGCGTTTTCGCATTTCCGCAGGCGCGTTCTATCAGGTAAATCACGGCGCGTGCGAGCTGCTTTACGGCATTGCGCGCGAAAAAGCCGCCCTCACGGGAAAAGAGACTCTGCTGGATCTTTATTGCGGCATTGGGTCGATCGGTCTTTCCATGGCGAAGGACGCGGGCGAGGTGATCGGCATTGAGATCGTGGACGAGGCGGTGGAGCGCGCGGCGGAGAACGCCGAGCGCAACGGCATTGCACACGCGCATTTCTATTGCGGAGATGCCTCGGACGCCCGAAAGTTGCTGGCAAACGCCGAGCGCGAACGGGGGGCGTTGGACGTGTCCAACACCACGGTGGTCTTTGACCCGCCTCGCAAGGGAAGCACGCCCGAGCTGATCGCATACGTTGCGGAGCGCGGCTTTCCCCGCGTGGTCTACGTTTCCTGCAACCCCGACACGCTGGCGAGAGACTGCGCGCTGTTCGGAGACTTGGGGTATGAGATCGGAACGGTAACGCCGGTGGATCTGTTTCCGAGGACGGGGCATGTCGAAAGTGTTGTTGGTATCGAAAAGAGGTAATTGATGGAAGAGTTGACTTGGAAAAGTAAAATTCTAATGATGTTATTTGTTGCTGTTTTTGTGTCAGGTATTCTCGTTGGTATGAGAGGGGAAGACCTTTGCATACATGACAACGCGGCTTACACCATTCTGCAACCCGAAATTTTTGTTCCCGAAGAGATTGACACGGTATTATATGACGAGAATTTGAATCAATTATATGTATGCTACAATGATGCGTCTTGTGTGAACGTGTATTCCGAGGAAGGGTGCTTTTTGTGGGCCGTTTCTACCCCATACTTACGCAGTAGCTATTTTGCTTTGCGTAACGATCAACTGCTGATATACGGCCTTTTTGATGCCTACGTTTACCGTGCAGCCGATGGTGTTTTTATAAAGAAAGATACCGTAGAGAACTTGGAGTTGAGCTATGAATGGGAGAAGGAGGCTGTAGAAAAGGTCGAAGCAGGTAGCTTTTACTTTGATACTTATCAGCTTTATCACGCCGAAGAGGATGGGTCACTTACTACGATTCTTGCCCGCCCGTGGTGGTATTGGCTTTTCAATGTTTCCTTTTTTGGAATCCTTTCACTTTGTGGCGGCATTGGAATATTTACCGTCCTTTTCATAGAGCATCGCAAGCGCAACCGAGCCATGCGAGAGGCTTTGCATCCCTTTCGCTATTCGGTGGAGCTGAGCGATCCTCGAGCAACCCCATTTTTGAAATACTTCCGCGCTACCGTAGTGGTGCATTTGGTTTATATTGTTTTAAACTTGATACTCGGTTTTCTTTTTGATGGACTGATTACCATTCTTATCATTCCATTACTAGTTCATCTTGTCATATCTTTTATTGTTCTTACTATAAAGCTGGATGCTATACCGATGACCGAGAAAGAAGAAGAGATTGTTGGCTATTGGGAAACGCGGATGGGGATTTCCTTTCTCCTTGCGTTTTTATCGGTTTTTGTGGTAGGAATGTTTGCATGAAGGCTACGTATGTTTTTATAATGATGGATTAAACAGAGATTGTTCCGAATTATCTACTTTTAAACCTTTTGCCGTCTTGACCCACGTCGAAAGTGTCGTGTGTCTCGAAAGGAGCCACAAATGAAAAAAAGCAAAAAGAATATTAGAAGGGCGCTATTAGAGGGATTAGGCGAGCTGGTATTGACTTTGCTTTCTCTTGGAATAGGAGTATTTATTGTTGGTCTGTTCGGCGTAGATTTTGAATCGCCAAACATAAATTATGAGTTGATTATATTACTTGGTCTCGCTGTTTTCTTTGTAATCTTTGGAATCTTTGGAATTATATGTGCTTTTGTACAATGGATCATCAAGAAAATATTAAGAGGAAAGCGTAATCAATAATATACCTTTTGGCTTTACAACCCCGTTTTTGGCACAAAAATATACCTTTTGGAGTTATGACCCACGTCGAGTCCGTCGTTTGTCTGTCTCGTAAATAAGCGATTTTAAACCTAAAATGGCACTTTTTTCGGTGTTTTAAGAGATTTTTGAGCAAAAAGATGTGTTTGAAATCCAAAACACCTCGAAATCACATAGGGACAAATAATGATTTTGAGCGAAACTCGAAACTTCAATTTACATCTGTTTGGTATAACATATGCTCCTGCGAGCCACGCCTCATGCGAGGCGGCGCTACGCACCCTGCTTCGGCGCACCGAAGCGCTCGCGGAGCAATCTGCGCCGCCGTCCTTGCAAGCGAGCTTGCGGATACGGATGGGCTTGATTATCGAAAGGAGAGTGCAATGAAAAAAAAGCGGAAGCAACAAAGGCTAAAAATACTATTAGACATTCTATTATTCCTTCCATTTTTCCTTCCATTTTTCCTCTCTTTTTCCTTACTGTTGGTCTATGGTTTTACAGAACGTTTGAACCTTTGGTTGATTGCGTTATCTTCCTTTTCTTGGTTCTTGCTAACCGCGGTGTATGTGTACATATTGATTACAAACAAGAAGATTATTATAAAACAAGATGCTTTCTATAAAGGAAAACCTATAACGCAAAATGAGGCCACTTTCTTTGCTTATATTTTTGCTGTTATTTTTCTTGCTCTTGGCACTATGCTTGCTATTATGCTTTTTAGAGAACTCTGCGGTTAATTCCTTTACAAAAATATACCTTTTGGCTTTACAACCCCTGTTTTTGGCACAAAAATATACCTTTTGGAGTCTTGACCCACGTCGAGAGTATTGTTTGTTTGAGTAGGGAAAAGGCCGACGATTATATCCGTATATCCGTTCATACCAAGGACTTGCAACCAAAATTGAACTGACCGACAAACTTAAATATACGGGAGGATTAAATTAATGAACAAAAAGTCAGCCGTGTTATTATTTGTTGGAATACCGTTAGTTGTTGGAATTAGTCTCGTGGTTGCTTTTTCTATTGCTACCGTGTTAGAACTTCCAACTAATAGAGGTATTATGTACTCGATGTTTGCATCCATCTCTATAATTGGTTCCCTATTAATTCCCATTCCTGGCAGCATATCTTCAATATTAGGAATCAAAAAGGCTGTCAAATTAAGAAAAAGCGGCGAAAAAAATATGGGATTATTGATTCTGATTGGCACGGTAAATATCGTTGTTTCATTCGTTGTTGTTGCGTTTTGGTTATACGTTATTTACATTGGCGGTGCCGGTGTTTAGAGTCTTGTACAGTTATTTCAAAGTAAAAAAGCAGAGCATAAATTCCAACATATCAGACGCTTTGATAGACTCCCTACCTAAAGGGACAACCGTCGAGAGTGTCGTTTGTCTGACGAGAAAATAACCGCAAAACCCGTAGTACTTTGTAACGCCTAAAACTTGACTTTTCCGAAATTATGTGGTATACTAAAAGAAAACAGAAACGAGGTATACCAAAATGATGAATAAAGAGATTTATTTAACCGAAGAAGAACAAGTTCAACTCAAGGAAATCGT
>JAFVOP010000073.1 GCA_017505745.1 Clostridia bacterium | reverse complement strand
CTCTGGCAATGGGTAATAATCAGATTTCATGATGGTCGTCATTCCAACAATTTGCCCATTCACTATTGCTACGAATGGAGTTTCCCATTCTTCGAATTCCCAGTTTTCAAGCACTCTCAGCGTATGCTCTTTTACATCTAACCAGGAGAAGTCCTTTACAAAGTTCAGTAAGTCCTCTGCAAGAGGAGTGCCCTTGTCAACTTTTTGAAGTTCAATATCTTCCATTTTCCTGCCTCTCGTGTTTATCAAATTCTTATTTGACATTCTGTTTATCGCCGGTTTCGCCTTTGTATTACATAGACATAGGGCAAAGCCCATACCCCTATTCTTCTGCAAAAAAACAATCATATTGCCATCTTATCGGATTCTCATAAATATAATTAGCAATTTTTTCGTAGTCTCGCCAATCACGAATGATATGATCGTGAAAACCTCTCTGCCATATCACAGCATCATCATATTTACCATGTATCTCTTTAGACGCATTCATTTTAATGTATCCAATTACCTTTGAAATAACGGACCGACCTCGTAGGGGCGATTCACGAATCGCCCGCAATTCTTCGTCATCGGTTATTATAATGATTAGGTGAATATGATTCGGCATAATCACATATCGGTCTACTGTTGCCTTATACCGTTCGGGAATGTTCCGTATGGTTTCGTCTGTGATCTTTCCATAATCCGTGAATTCTATTTCGGGCGATTCGTGAATCGCCCCTACAACACGGGACAATGTACATTTTCTGTTATGCGTGCATATCGTTATAAAATATGCCCCGGGTGTACTGTAATCGAAATTCTTTAACCGTAAACGCTTTCTTTGCGGTAACTCTTTTCCACTATCCATTTTCATCACCCATCCCATTATAACACAAAGCGTATTTCATACCCGTTACACAAGCAACTCCACCAGGGCCAGCGAGCTTTGGGTAAGGCAATGGATATTTTCCTCGCGGAAGATCACGTCACGCGGGGTATGGATGCGGTTCATGTATTCGGTGCGCAGGAGCTTGGAATATTTCAGGGATGCTACGCCAACGCCACACGGAAAATTCATCTGGTCGGAGGGATAAAACACACCCTTTTCACAAATCTCCACCCGAACGGCGTCACTGTCCGTAAAGCTTTCCTTCAGAAGAGGAAGATATTTTTTCGCCCCCTTGCGCAAAACGAGGAGCATACGGTCGCCGTCGGAAACGCAATCAAAATTGATCAGAAGCTTGTTTTTCATGGCCTTTTTATGCTTGGAAGCAAAGGCGGACGATCCGAAAAGCCCCATTTCCTCCAGGTCGAAAAAGACGACGCAGACCTCTTCCCTTCTCTCCTCGGGCAGAGTCTGCAGGATCTCCAGAAGCGTGATCACGCCCGACGTATTGTCGTTTGCAGTGTGTCGGTTTGCGGGTCCCGCCAACAGCAGCAGAAAGATGGACAGATAGCTGACAAGGGAAAGCACCGAAATGAGTGCGGAGACCAGGGCCTCGTTTTCCGCCTGCCCCAAAAGGCCGAGAAAAACGCCTGCGCCAAAGCCGAGAGCCGTGCCAACCAATGCAAAGGCCGCCAGAATTACGCCCACCAGGAGCAGCTGATAGAGCAGATAGATGACAATGTTTTTTGGAGTGATGAAATTTGGAAACGGCAAAACGGGACAGGTATCGTAGTGCGCGGTGAAGATCACCTTGGCGCGATCGGGGTCCCCTACTACAATGTTGCGTACGCCAAAGCTTCCCTTCTCCACGCGGGCGTTCAGGCCGTTTTGCTTTGCAAATTGCAATACGTGCTCGATAAAACGTGTTTTTTGCTTCTTGGTTTTGCGAATATGAAAGACCGTAAAGGTCTGTTTGGAAAAATCGGTCATTGGAAACTCTCCTTTTTATAACTCATAAAAGCCGATCCACGGGGTCAAAAATCGGCAGCACAGACCGCGTTTTGCAATCCGTGCTGCCAACCGGTTACGGGGACAGCATATGGATGAGGTTATCTGCAAACTGCAAAATATCGGGCAGCAGCCGGCAGAGCACCGCAGCAACAACTATGGCAACAACTGCCGTGAGGAGCACCGGAAGGGGCCCCGAGCCCTTTTTGTCAAAGCGGATGTCCGCGCGGTGGCGCAGCTCCTCGGGAATGTAAAAATGCGCGGCGGTAAAGTCGATTTTTGTCGGCTTTTTTGAGGACGCAGACGCTTTTTGCGCGTCCTCCTCCAGCTCACGGCAGCGCACCACCATGCGAAGCGCCGACCCCTTGGAAAGCTCTTTGCGGATCATCGCGCTGCGGAAATACCCCAACTCATAAAGGGTTTTTGCGGCCTCGGGCGAGTGGATCTCCTCCTTGAGCAGACGACGGACAAATCCGCCGAGTCCGTTGCGGTAGTAGGCCGTGAGAATGGCGGCCAGCACCACGCCAAACATTGCGGCAAGGATCGCGTTTCGCGCCGTGGCGTTGGCGTTTCCTCCCAGCACAATGTGATCGTATGCGCCAAACTCCACCGAAAAATAGGTATTTACCAAATAGTCAAGCAGCTCGCAAAGCAAGGAATTCTGATACCATGCCGTCAGCTTTTCCCAAAGCGTTTCGCCGCTTGCAAGCAGCATGATCGGGTTGTATCCGTACATCTCGTTTCCTCCTTTGGATTTATATGGAATAAATTACCAAAGATGTTATTTTTTGATAATGTCAACACCAAGGTACTTGCGCAGACACTCGGGAACGGTCACGCTTCCGTCGGCGTTCTGGTTCTGCTCCACCAATGCGGGGAAAATGCGGCTGGTTGCAAGACCCGAGCCGTTGAGGGTATGCACAAATTCCATCTTGCCGTTGTCGCGTTTGACGCGCATCATGCCGCGGCGCGCCTGGTAGTCACGGGCGTTGGAGACCGAGGAGACCTCCTTGTAGCCGTTCATCGAGGGAATGTTGATCTCGATGTCGTAGGTGCGGGCCATCGATGCCGAGCAGTCCTCTGCCGCCAGCTTTACGGTGCGGAAATGGAAGCCCAGACCCTTTACAAGATTTTCTGCATTGGTAACAAGCTCTTCAAATGCCTCGTCGCTCTTTTCGGGCAGCGTGTACTGCACCATTTCCACCTTGTTGAATTGGTGACCGCGCACCATGCCGCGCTCGTCGGCGCGGTAGGAGCCTGCCTCGCGGCGGAAGCAAGGGGTGTAGCTGATATATTTCTTGGGGAGATCGGCCTCGGTGAGGATCTCGTCGCGGTGCAGAGACACCAGTGCCGTTTCGGCAGTGGGGAGCATAAAACGACGGCGCTCGTCCTCAGCGGTCTCCAGCCAATACACGTCATCCTGGAACTTCGGGAACTGTCCCGCGGTCAATCCGCACTCATAGCCCAGCATGTGAGGAACCAGCATCAGATCATAGCCGTTTCCGAGGTGGAAATCCACAAAATAGTTGAGGATCGCCCACTCCAGGCGCGCGCCCATGCCGGAATAGATCCAGAATCCGTTTCCGGAAAGCTTAGCGCCTCTCTTGTAGTCGATCAGACCCAGATCGGTGCAGAGATCCACGTGATTTTTGGGTTCAAAATCAAACTTGCGGGGCTCGCCGTAGTAGCGAAGCGGCTCGTTGTTCTCTTTTCCTCCCGCCTTCAGGTCAAAATCGGGGAGATTGGGGAGTCCCAGCATAAAGGAGGTGAGCTGCGTTTCCACTTCCTTCAGCTTTTCGTCGTTGGCTTTGGTCTTCGCGCCCAGCGCCTTCATCTCGGCAAAAATAGGAGCGATGTCCTTCCCTTCCTTTTTGTACTGCGGAATGAGCTTGTTGGTCTTGTTTTGCTCAGCCTTAAGGGCTTCGGTCTCGGCAATCAGCGCGCGGCGCTCTCCGTCCAGGCGCAAAATTGCTTCAATATCGTCCTTTGCATCCTTGCCCTTCTTGGCAAGACGCGCAATCACTTCTTCGGGGTTTTCTTTGATATATTTAATGTCCAGCATGTTTTTTCTCCTGTTTTTTTCTTCCCATTATTATATACCGATTATTTTTCACTTAATCGTTTCCGTCAAAAATCGACTCTCCGCAAATGGATTTGAGAAGCGCCTCCAGATCGTCATCGTCACTGTACGCCAGCTCCACAACCTTCTTTTTTGCGGTTTTGAGGATGCGCACTCTACGACCCAAAACCGTAACGGCGCGATGCTCCAGATCGCGCATATACGCCTTGCGTTGCGTGAGCTCGGGCTCTTCCTCAACGGTTTCGTTCGGTTCGTAGCTGAGCAAGCGGACCGTTCGTTCCACGTCGCGGACCGAAAGATCCTTTTCCACGGTCTTTTGTGCCAACGAGACCATCTGTTCCTCGTTTTTCAGCCCCAAAAGCGCGCGCGCATGACCGGCACTCAGATCTCCGTTTCGAAGCAACTCCAGCACTTCCTCGGGAAGATCCAGCAAGCGAAGCATATTCGTCACTGCCGATCGGCTCTTCCCTACCTGCTTTGCCACCTGATCCTGCGTCAGTCCAAAGCGTTCGATCAGCGCCTCATAGGCAAACGCCTCTTCTACGGCGTTCAGATCCTCACGTTGGACGTTCTCGATTACCGCTACCTGTGCGGCCTTGAGATCGTCTCCGTCTAAAATAACGGCCGGAATCTCACTCAGTCCTGCCATTTTTGCGGCTCTCCAGCGCCGTTCGCCAGCAATGATCTCATACGTGCCCTGCAAAAGCGGATTCTCACGCACGATGATCGGCTGCAAAACGCCAAATTGTCCAATCGAATCTGCCAATTGCTCCAGCGATTCGTGTGAAAAGGTTTTTCTCGGCTGGTCGCTGCGCGGCTCTACGTCCGCGATCCGAAGCGATGTTGCCGCATTTGAGCGGTCGCTCGGCAATATATTATCGTCCAGCAGAGAGTAAAAGTCGCGGCCCAGACCGCTTCTTGATTTTGCCATGTTATTCTCCTTCTTTTTCGGGGAAAGCTTCTTGATAAGAACATCGCAACGTTCCGTTGCTGAGGAAATATTCCTCAAGCGGAATATTTCGTTTTCCCCAACGTGCTTGCACGTTTTACCCCATTTCAAGAACTTTTATGCATTTTAAATTGCGAAATCATTTACCTTGTGCGCGGCAAATACACGTTGCTTAGGGTCTGTTGCAAAGCATATTAAATGCGTTCTGCCAATTCCTTTGCCACGTTCATGTATTCTACGGCGCCCTTGGAGCGTTTTTCGTGGTAATATACGGGTGCGCCAAAACCGGGAGCTTCGGAAACCTTGACGTTGCGCGAAATTGTGGTTTCAAACAGCTTGTCAGAATAGTGCTTGCGCAGCTCGTTGATCACCTGCATCGAAAGGATCAGGCGGTTGTTGTGCATGGTGATCAGAATTCCCGTGACGTTGAGCGCCTTGTTGTAGTGGGTTTTGATGCGGCTGATGGTAAACATCAACTGGGAAAGGCCTTCCAGAGCGAAAAATTCGCATTGCATCGGGATCACCACGCCGTCGCTGGCCGTCATTGCGTTTACGGTGAGCATTCCAAGGGACGGAGGACAGTCGATAATGATGTAATCGTACTGATCGCGAATGGCATCCAGCTTATTCTTCATCACGTATTCGCCATTTTCGAGGTTGCCAAGCTCAAATTCTGCGCGCGCCAACGTGGTATGCGTGGGAATCACGGAAAGGTTGTCATAATTTGTTTTCACCGTCACAGCATCGGCGCCCATATCAGTCGTCAGCATGTCAAAGGCTGTCACCTTGAGGTTTTTCTTCATAATGCCAACACCGCTGGTGGCATTGCCTTGAGGGTCAAGATCCACCAAAAGGACCTTATAGCCCAAAATGCCGAGGGATGCGGCAATATTTACTGCGGAGGTGGTTTTTCCAACTCCGCCTTTTTGATTCGCAAAAGAGATGATTTTTTCCATTTTGTCGGTATATTTCCTTTCTTTTTGGATTGAAATCTTCCTTTGAATATATTATATCATATTGTCACATAAATTGCAACAGAAACTTGCAAGAAAAGAGAGATTTTTGCGCCGTAAATTGTTTCACGTGAAACCCTTTTTGTAATGGGAGAAATAATGTTTCACGTGAAACGTGAGACTCTGTAAAAAAGAAAAGTTTCACGTGAAACATTCTTTTGCATAGAAAAGAGACGGTTTCACGTGAAACATAGGGGCTTTATAGAGGTTTTTTCAAAATGGTGGCGTAGACACGCGGATAAAGCGGAGGTGTAGGTTTGGTTTTTGGAATTCTGACTGTGGCGCGAGCTTCCTCGGTGTGATTGGATAGAATCAGTGGCTGCTCCGAAGCAGTTGGGACGCCTCCGCCAAGGATTTGGATTGCCCGCTTGGCTTCTGCGAGCTCTTCTTGCGCTTTTGCGCCTTTCATAGCCAGCAAAACGCCGCCAACGCTGAGGTATGGCAGGCAAAGCTCACACAATACGTTTAACCGAGCCACCGCGCGGCTGACCACAATGTCAAACGTACCGAGCTGTTGAGCAAGCGCACGATCCTCTGCGCGTCCGGAAATTGCTTGCAGATTGGAAATGCCGATCTTTTCGGCTGCGGTTGTAACGAATGCGATCTTTTTTGCGGTGCTATCCAAGGCAACGATCGAAAGATCGGGACGTGCAATGGCCAGTGGGATAGACGGAAACCCCGGCCCGCATCCAAGATCCAATACACGCGCGCCCTGTGGGATCTGCTCGGAAACCAATAAGGAATCCACCAAATGCTTATCGATGACATCGGGCAGGTTTCGGATGGCGGTAAGATTGGTGGTTTGATTTACGGACAGTAAATGGTTGGAAAATTCATAAAACTGTTTTGTTTGCGCGTCTGTCAGGGGAGAAACGCCGTTTCTGTCCAGAGCAGACTGAAAAAGCAACGAAAATTCGGAATATTCCATGATTGAATCCTCATTTCATACCAAGATAAATCAAAAGCACCGAGATATCGGCGGGGCTGACGCCACTGATGCGGGAAGCCTGTCCAACGGTCAACGGGCGAATGGCCGAAAGCTTTTGCGCGGCTTCCAACCGTAGCCCTCGAATCTTTTGATAGTCCAGATCAACGGGAAGCTTTTTCTCTTCCAGCTTCTTTTTTCTTGCCACCTCGGAGAGCTGGCGGTTGGCGTAGCCTTCGTATTTGATACTTACCTCCACGGTAAGGGCAACGGCGGCGGGAAGAACAGGGCGATCGGGGTCAATTTCCGCAAGGGAAGCATAGGTAACGGGCGGACGGCGCAAGAGATCGGCCAGGGAGGCGCCGGATTTCAGCTCGGTCTCTCCAATTGACAGCAGAAAGGGATTTGCCTGTGCCGGGGAGAGGTGTGTGCGCTCCAAACGGTCAATTTCGGCATCTTGGAGGGCTTTTTTTGCTAAAAATGCTTGATAACGGGCCTCGGAAATGAGTCCTGCCTCGTATCCGATGGGGGTAAGACGTTGATCGGCGTTGTCCTGACGAAGTAACAAGCGGTATTCCGAACGTGACGTCATCATGCGATAGGGCTCGTTGGTGCCTTTGGTGACCAGATCGTCGATCAGGGTGCCGATATAGCTGCCCGAGCGCTCCAAAACGATGGGATCCTTGCCAAGCACCGCGCGCGCGGCGTTGATGCCGGCTACCAATCCTTGCGCGGCAGCCTCCTCATAGCCCGAGGTGCCATTGAACTGTCCTGCACCGTACAAGCCTTGAATGTTCTTGAATTCCAGGGTTGCGTTCATTTGTGTGGGGTCGGCGCAATCGTATTCGATCGCATAGGCGTAGCGCATGATCTCGGCCTTCTCAAATCCCTTCAGGGAGCGAAGCATCTCATACTGAACGTCGGTGGGAAGGGAGGTGGAAAAGCCCTGAATGTACATTTCTTCGGTGTTCTCTCCCATTGGCTCCACAAACAGCTGGTGGCGCTCCTTGTCGGCAAAGCGAACGAGCTTATCCTCAATGGAGGGGCAGTAACGCGGACCGGTTCCGTGGATCTTGCCCGAATACAGGGCGCTGCGTGTAATGTTATCGCGAATGATGCGATGGGTTTCGGAGTTGGTATACACGATATGGCAGGGGATTTGGGAAAGGGAAGCGAATAAGCTCTCGTCATGGCAAGCGCTGTAGGGCAGGATCATTTCCTCGCCCGGCTGCTCCTCCAGCTGCGAAAAATCAATGGTCTCCCGCTTGACGCGCGCAGGCGTTCCGGTCTTAAAACGGACGATCCGCACGCCCGCCTCGGCAAGAGAGGACGAAAGGCCCTTGGCAGGGAGGAGTCCGTCCGGGCCGGCCTCATAGCTGACAGACCCGACAAATATTGCGCTTTCGAGATAGGTTCCCGTGGCAACGATCACGCGCTCGCACTCCCAGATCTCTCCAAGCTTGGTTTCCACGGCGCAAACCCTTTTATTACCATTATTTTCCACCGTGTGAAGCTTCACGATCTCGGCCTGGATCAGGCGCAGGTGGGGGGTAGTCTCCACGGTGTGCTTCATGATGGATTGATATTTTCTGCGGTCAGCCTGAATGCGCTTGCTTTGCACTGCCGCGCCCTTTCCGGTATTGAGGGTGCGCGACTGGAGCGTGACAAGGTCGGCTACGCGTCCCATTTCGCCGCCCAGAGCGTCGATCTCATACACCAGGTGTCCCTTTGCGGTGCCGCCGATCGACGGGTTGCAGGGCAAATTCGCAAGGGCGTCGAGCGAAAGCGTGAAAAGAACGGTCTCTACGCCAAGTCTTGCCGACGCCAGCGCCGCCTCGATCCCCGCGTGTCCCGCTCCGATCATTGCCACCTGTGTGCGATACTGAAATGCCATATGTGTCTCCTTTGGTTGGTTTTGGTGTGTTTTTTCCGGGGGAACCTTCTTAAAAGAAGGTTCCCCCGGACCCCTTCCAAGAACTTTCCGCACATTTTTATTACGAGATTTGTTACTGCGGAGCTCTTTCTATATACAATAGCTCTCGCGAGTACTTTGGTACAATTTCTCAAAGAGAAATTTTCCATCACAAAATGCTCTAAATCGTTAGTTTTGATGAAATCATTTGCCTTTTAAACAAGACAAATATTGCGATTTCGATGATTTTATAAATGTACATCCATCGCGCACAAAAGCAAATGATTTCGCCATAAAAATGTGTGAAAAGTTCTTGAAAGGGGTCTGGGGAAAACTTCTTTTAAGAAGTTTTCCCCGGAAAAATTACGCTAACGAAGCTTATCCTCAAAAAGTCATCCTCGGGAAAATCTTCTCCCGCTCACTCCACCTTTGCGAGGTATTCTTCCTGCTCGGGGGAGAGGGTATCGATCGAGACGTGCATGGAGGCGAGCTTGATCTCGGCCACGGCGCGGTCGATCTCGGCGGGAACGGCGTACACGCGTTTTTCAAGGGTTCCCGCGGTTTTGGCGAGGTATTCCAGCCCTTTTGCCTGGATAGCGAAGGACATATCCATAATTTCGGCGGGATGGCCGTTTCCGGCGGCAAGGTTCACAAGGCGTCCCTCGGCGAGCAGATTGAGGATCCTGCCGTCCTTCATGCGGTAGCCGTGGATGTTGGGCTTGCGCTCCCAATCCTCCACGGAGAGCTCCTTGAGGGCGGTCTTGTCGATCTCCACGTCAAAGTGTCCGCTGTTTGCCAGGAGCACGCCGTCCTTCATCACCTCAAAGTGCTCGCGGCGGATCACGTCGCAGCAGCCGGTAAGGGTTACGAACAGGTCGCCCACCTTGGCGGCCTCGTCCATGGGGAGCACGGTGAATCCGTCCATCACGGCCTCAATGGCCTTCACGGGGTCGATCTCGGTCACCACCACCACGGCGCCCATGCCCTTGGCGCGCATGGCAAGACCCTTGCCGCACCAGCCGTAGCCGGCCACCACCACGGTTTTGCCGGCGATCATGAGGTTGGTGGAGTTCATAATGCCGTCGAGGGTGGACTGACCCGTTCCGTAGCGGTTGTCAAAGAGGTGCTTGCAGTCGGCGTCGTTGACGTCGATCATGGTGTAGTCGAGCAGGCCGGCTTTTTCGCGGGCCAGCAGACGGTGAATGCCCGTGGTGGTCTCTTCGCACCCGCCAATGAGGTTGCGACCGAGCGCGCGGCATTCGCCGTGGAGCAGAGAGATCAGGTCTCCGCCGTCGTCGATGATAAGGTCGGGAACGCAGGAAAGTGTTGCTTTGAGATGCTCGCGGTATTCGTCCTCGGTCACGCCGTGGCGCGCGTGGACCTCAAAGCCCTCGGCCGCCAGAGCCGCGGCAACGTCATCCTGGGTGGAGAGGGGGTTGCATCCCGTTACCCAGACCTCGGCGCCTCCTGCGCGCAGGACCTTGGCAAGATAGGCGGTTTTGGCCTCGAGGTGGATCGACATAGCGATCTTTTTGCCGCGGAAGGGCAGGGTGCGTTCAAATTCGGTTCTGATCGAATTGAGGATGGGCATATAGGAGCGCACCCATTCGATCTTATCGGCTCCCGAGGGAGCGAGCTGAATGTCTTTGATCTGACTCATAATGAAAGCCTCCAAAATAGAAAAATCGGGAATATGGACGGTAAGTGCCGCGCAAGGGATGCGCGGGGATCAGTTCTTTCGCATGGACGGATCCAGCTTGCGGTACTCGGTGGGGGAGAGACCGGTCTGCTTGGAAAAGGCGCGGTTAAAGGTGCGCAGGGTGTTAAAGCCCACCTGCTCGCTGATCTCGGTGATGCTCATACCCGAATTGGCAAGCAGCTTGCAGGCCTCGGAGATGCGAAGGGAATTGATGTAATCGTTAAAGCGCAGCCCCAGCTTTCCGCTGAACAGGTGCGAAATGTAATACTTGTTGAGGTGCAGCTTTTCCTCCAGCAGGGAAAGCGACAGATTTTCCGAAAAATTTTGTGTACAGAAGGAGACGATGGCGCGAAGGGCGCCCGAATCTCCAAAGGCGGGACGTTGGACGTCCATGTGTGAAAGCAGCTCGGAAAAGAGCGAGAGCAGGCATCCGCGGCGCAGCGTCTCCGGGTATCCCGCTTCCTCTGTGGTGGAGGCGCAGACCTCCGAGAGCAAGCGGAAAAGGTGGTCGATGCGGGGAAGAGAGGCGGCGTTTTTGATCACGGGGGATACCGGCACGCCCGTGGTAAAGGCATCCATAAATTCGGGCATCAGATCGGGCTTGATAATAAAGATCAGATAGTGCTCGGGGCCCGTGGATTTATAGAAATGGATCTGATTGGGAAAGGTCAAAAAGACGTCCCCTGCGCGCAAAACCGTATGTACCGAATCGGCGTAGGCCACCGTTTCACCTTCCAGCATATAAACCAGCTCCAGCTCCCGGTGCAGATGCGGCGTGCACTGCAGCCGACCCTTGCCGTTGCGGTGGTCGCGAAATTCGATCTTTTTCGATTTCGTCTCGTAGCGGTATCGAAGAGGAATGTTAGACATAGGTTCTCCTTTTCGTGAGGATAAATGGTTCTTGCATATAAAATTTCCGGTGGCGCGCGTGTCCGGCGCGGCGGCAGCTCTTATCTGCGTTTTCTGCGCGCTTTCTGCGTCTGGCGGTAGAGCACCAGGATCCCTACAAAGCCGAGGATGGCGCCAAGGGAGATCAGGATCACGGGGAGCAGCGTGTGCGAGCCGTCCTCGGGATAGCGGGCGTTGATGCCGCGCACCCAAAGCACGTATTCCTCGTTGGTCTCCACGTCGGGCTCACAGGTCAGCGACAGGATACAGGGGGCGGAAAGGTCGGCCTCGGAAACAAAGGTGCCGATCTGAAAGGTCACCGTCTGCCAGCTTCCGTTGGAGACGTCGCGCTCCGAGGTATAGGAGAGGACCGTCCCGTTTTTGGCGGTGCCGAGCAGAGAAAGGCGCACGCGGCAGGCCGAGGCCTCGGGAGCCTGCGTGAGCAGCCCGACCGAAAGCGAGGTGGCACCCTCCAGGGAGGAGCCGCTGTCAAGGACCGTTCGCACACCGGCCTCATTTCCTATGGCAGGCTCAAGCCAGGTATAAAGAACGGGAAGCGAGAGCGCGGCGGAGTCATGGATCTTCGGCTCGGTAACGTTTCCGATGCCGGTAAAGCCAAGCGTGTCGCCCTTGGAAAAATCAAAAAGGATCTCCTCGGCATATCCGCTGCTCCCCATGCTGGAGGAGCCTTTTTTCACGGTGCGCGAGGGGGTGGGGGCGGAAAGGCTTGTCCAGGCACTGCCCGCCAGCGCGGAGACGGCCGACTCCTGCTCGGCAGAAAGGCCCGTATCCAGGGCCGCAAAGACCGAGGCGGCAGGGCGCGATTCGCCGTTTGCCGCGCAAAGACCGAAGGTATCGTTTTGCTGAGCGGAATAAAAAATCAGATTGGCCTTGGCCAATACCGATGCGCGGTAGGCATATGCCAGACTGGCGGCCTGCAGTGCGGGATCGGCGGCGGGAAAGGCCAGCGAGGTCACGGCGAAATAGGAGGCACGTCCCGCGCGGGGGGCGGAAAAGAGGTAGTTGGACAGTGCCTGCAGAGAGGAAACGGTGAGCGGCGTGTCGGCGGTTTGCGGCGAGATCCAGGCGGCATCGGTGCAAACGGGAGCCACGGCGGCGCCCCATTCATAGGAGCCCTGTTGCGCAATGGCCGCTTGCAGATCGGTAAAGAAGGCCTTGGAGCCGGCCAGCGTATCCGAGGGAGAGAGCACGTAGATGCGTCCCGAGGAGATCCGCGAGCGGAGCGCCTGATTGGCCAGAAGTGTCAGGGATGCGGCGTCGGAGGCCGTGGCAAAGGAATCCGTGCGAAGGAAGAAGGCCGAAACCGTTCCGTATTCGCCTCCCGCATAGCGCGTGGCAAGAAAATCGAGACAGGCCGCCGCGTGAAGCATCGAGGGGAGCTCGTCGGGGATCAGTGTAAGCGATACCTGCATCCCGGCGTCCGAGGCGGCGCGGATTTTGCGGTCGAGTCCGCTCAGTGCCCTTGCAGAGTATGTATAGGTGCTTCCGAGAAAGGAAAAGGCATCGGAGCCGTCGCCGAAGAAGGTAGAAAAGGAAAGCTCGTACACGGTGTGCATCGCGCCGAGAGATACGGCGTGGTCCACGTGCTCGGCAAAGAGCCCCTTGGGGTTGGAATTCCAGGCAAAGGGGGCGGTATGCGCGGCCAGATCCTGCGGATTTTCGATGCGCCGTCCCGTTTGAGAGAGGAAGGAGCCGTCCTCCAGCTGCACCACGAAGGTGGAATAGAGGCGCGAATGCTCTTCTTTTTGCAGATCAAACTGGAGCGTGCAGGAGCCGGCGATCTTTTTGGTCGCAAGCGGCTCGCGCTCGGTGCATGCGGAAAGCGATTCTCCGGGAAGTCGCTCATAGAGCGCGATTTTTTCTCCCGGATGCGCCTCCAGCGTTTTGGCGTTCACGGTCACCGTGGCGGTCACGGTTCCGGTGTCGGGGTTGACGCGCAGGGAAGCGATCCCGTTTTGTGCCAGCGGGTCGGCCTTCCCGCATGCGGGAAGCAGACAGAGGCAGAAGGAAAGGCACAGGATCCAGGCAAGCGGACGGATCGTTTTTTTGAACATGACGAACTCCTTTATGTTCTTTATTTTTGAAGATGAAACTTATCGGATTCCTGCAGCTCCAGCAGGGCTACGGCACGCTCGAAGATTGCTTTGGTCTTTGCAAAATTCTCGGGGTGGTGCGCATCACTGCCAAGATAAAATTTACAGCCGCAGGATTTTGCCACACGGAACATCTGTAAAACGCGGTCGGCTTCCTCATCGGCAAAGCTCATGTCGGATTGATTCAGCTCAATTCCGCATCCAAGCTTTGCCGCCTTGGAGAACAGCCTCTCCAGCTCGGCAGAGGGGAGGAGCTCCAACACCCGCAGATAATCCTCACGCGAGCGACGGAAGATCATACCGCAGGCCAAATGCGCAATGCCCACCTTGTGAAAGGGCAGGGGCATATCCAGGAGGGCATCCAGCCGCTTTACCCACAGCTCGGCGCGTTTTTCATGGCTGTCCGCCCACTCCTCCGCGATCGTAAAGCCGGTCATGTGCAGGTGCGTTGTGGGGATGATGATAAAGGCGAAATCCTCGAAGCGTTGCGGTGGGATCCCGATCGTAAAAAACCTGTCCATATCGGTCTCGCACCCAAACAGAAACTCCACGCCGTCATCCTCGGGCAGAGGGAGTGCCTGCGCAACGTGTGCAAAGGTCTGCTTTTGATACCAGGACGAAGCGCCCGGTTGGGTGTCGTCCCAATAGTGATCGGTGAGGCAGATCTGTCTGAGCCCGTTGTCCTTTGCGTATTGCAGGATCCGCGCGGTGGTTTGCTCGGGGTCCTTGGAGCAAAGCGAGATCTGCGAGTGAATGTGAAGATCGTGGTCAATTTGATATTTCATGGTAGAGTCCTCGTTTTCATCTTTATTTGTCGCTGTTTATATAGCGGCGGGGCACGCGCGAAGAGATCAGGCACAGGCATTCGTATTCGATCGTAGAGGCGCGGGCGGCAAGAGCGGAAAGCTCCCGGGAATCGTTTCCAAAGAGCGTGACCTCATCGCCGATCTGCGCGCCGAGGTCGGTAACGTCGATCATGCATTGGTCCATGCAGATATTTCCCACGATGGGAGCCGTGCGGGGGCCGTTTGCGGTTTGTACCGTCACCGCGGCTCCCGTGTAGGCGCGCAGCAGACCGTCGCCGTAGCCAATGGGCAGGGTGGCGAGGAGGCGCTCGGAATCGGCAACAAACCGACCTCCGTAGCCCACGCTCTCGCCGGGGAGGAGCGGGTGCAGGTGCGCGATCACGGTTTTGAGCTTCATCACCGGGCGAAGCGGCAGCGCGATATGCTTTGGAGGGCAAAAGCCGTACAGGGCAATTCCAAAGCGCACGCCGTCAAAATGCTCGCGCGGGCGGCACAGAGCGGCGGCGCTGTTGCAGACATGATGAAAGGGGATATGCGTGCCGCGCGCTTCCAACGCCTCATAGAGGCGGCGGTCACGCGCCGCTTGCAGATCGGAAAAGGCTTCGCCCTCTCCAAACGGCTCCTCGTTGGCGCGCGCAAAGTGTGTAAACGATCCTTCCACGCGCAAATGCGGCAGGGAAGCGATACGCGCAACCGTGTGGATCGCGGCAAGGATCTCGCCGTCGCTGTGCGCGGGGATCCCAATGCGGTTCATGCCGGTGTCCACGGCAACGTGCACGCGGACGGTCACGCCCGCGTTGGCGGCTTCCTCAGCCAGCCGCAGGGCATAGTCCTCGGAAAGAAGCGTTTGTATGATCTGCTGCTCTGCCAGCTGCGCGGCCAGCGAGGGCTGGGTGTAGCCGAGCACCAGAATGTCGGCGAATTTTTCTGCTTCCTTGCAGACGTTGCGGACCGCCAGCGCCTCCTCGATACAGGAGACCGCAAAAAAATCACAGCCCTGCTCCAGCAAAGCGCGCACACAGGCGGGCGCGCCGTGTCCGTAGGCATCGGCCTTTACCGCGGCAAGGATGCGGGTGGACGGATGTTGCGCATGCACCGCCTCGCAAAGCAGGCGATAATTGTGTTGGAGAGCCGCTGTGTCGATCTCTGCCCAGGTCTTTTTCTGCGTTTGCTCGGTCAGCGACGTATATAAACGGTAATTCGGTTCCAAATCGGTCTTATCCTTTCCGGCGCGACCCGTATCAGCCGCGCATACTATCACATCTTACATTATAACACGATCGGACAAATATTGCAACTCCTTTTTGCAGACATGAGACAGATTTTTTTCGCATATACATACAAAAAGGGAAAAAGGGGGAGAAAAATGAGCAGACGGATGCAGGGCTTGCTTTGTTTGGTTGCGGCGCTTTTGCTGTGCGCGGGATGTCGCGCGCCAAGCCCAATCGGGTATTTTTCTTATCGGGAAACCGCCTTTTGCGCCGAGCTTTGCGGCAAATTGCGCGGAGTTCCGTTTTTGGCGCGGGGAACGGTGGAGCCGGAGGAGGCGGGCTATCTTGTCACGCTCGTATTTTTCGAGATGCCGAAGGGGGAGTCTTCCTCTCCGCTCGCAGGGATCACGGTGCGCGCAGAGCTCTCCCGCGAGGGGCGTCCGCGCGGCTCCGCGAAGCTGATCTGCCTCAACGTCAAGGCCGAGACCGACGGCGAGCACGTAGCATCCTTGCTTTTGCCGCTCTCGCTTCTGCTCGCACCCACCGAATTTTCCTCGGTGCAGCGGGTTGCGGAGGGCTACCGTCTTTGCTTTTCCGACGGGGGCGAATGGTGGCTGGACGGCGAGATGCGCCCACGGGAGGTGAAGGCGGCGGAGGTCTCCTTTACGGTTGCATGGTGGGAGACAAAATTCTGATCAAAAAAGCGGGTTTTTGCATCCATTTTCGGTTTTTATGCTATTTTTTTATAAAATGCACAAAAAATCAAGGTTTGTTTTGACATTTGGCAATAATAAACATTGACACCACTTTCGATTTGTGATAAAATAACAGATAGAACGATTTGTTTTTTATAGATTACACAAAAAAATAGACTTGATTTGTGCAAAAAAACGAAGAAAATGTCGTGCTGTGCACGAGAAATCAAGATCTGAAAATTTGGAAATCGACAAAAAACGGGAAACAAGAAGGGGAGAACAGGGGAGGCTTCCTGTGATTTTGCCGTAATTTTGGTCAAAATAACCAAAATTGCAAATTCCCCTCTTGATAAAATTTCAGGGTGTGCTATAATAAAAGAGGTATTGTGTACTTTATAATAGATATTGTGTAAAACCGTCGCCGCACTTGTGCGGAAAACGAAAAAAACAAATCTCGAAAGGGAACGGCAAACGGGTCATGAAGCAGCAAGGAGAAAATGCAATATCACCGAACCCCCCCACGGCGTGGGAGCCGTTTCACAAGGGACGGGAGTCCCACGCGTTTGCGCTGCTTGGCGCGCATGGCAGGGGCAATGGCGTCACCTTTCGGATCTGGGCTCCGCGCGCCGATTCTGTAGCGGTGATCGGAGATTTCAACGGCTGGGATCCCGGTCGGCATCCAATGGTGCGCGTTGGTACGCGCGGCGTGTGGGAGATCACGATCGAGGGCGTCAAAGACGGAGACAACTACAAATACCTGATCCGCACCGGCTCGCGCGTGGCGCAAAAGGCCGATCCGTACGGCGTGCGGACCGAGCTGCCGCCGCGTACCGCATCCGTGGTTTGTAACCCGGATGGCTACGAATGGCGCGATGCGGGATGGCTTTCCTACCGCAAGGCTCGCTTTACGCGGGAGCGGCTGATGCGCCGGCCGATCCATGTGTATCAGGTGGAGGCCGGGTCCTGGAGGCGGCACACGGACGGCAGAGCCTACAGCTACGCCGAGCTTGCCGCCGAGCTGGTCACCTATGTCAAGCAGATGGGATATACCCACGTGGAGCTGCTGCCGCTGGCCGAGTATTCCTCGGACCCCTCCCGTGTGTGCGGATTTTTCGCTCCCACGGCGCGCTACGGGTCGCCGTATGATCTCATGACCTTTGTGGATCGGATGCACGAGGCCGGGATCGGTGTGATCCTGCATTGGAGCCCGGGATGCTTTTCCAAGGATCCCCACGGGCTTTACGAGCTGGACGGACAGCCTTTGTACGAGCCCCGACGGGTGGACCGCATGGAGCATCCCATATCGGGAACGCGCCGCTTTGATCTGTCGCGTCCCGAGGTGCAGAGCTTTTTGCTCTCCAACGCCGTGTATTGGATCGAGACCTATCACCTCGACGGCTTGCACCTGGACGGACTGACCCCGATGCTTTATCTCGATTACGGCCGTCAAGCGGGCGAATGGACGCCCAACGCGCTTGGGGACAGCCGCGATCTCGAATCGGTCGCGTTCCTGCAACGTCTCAACCGCCATCTGGAGCGGGAATTTCCCGACGTGCTCACGGTTGCCGCGGAATCCACCGCTTGGCCTCATCTGACGTCGCTTGCCGACAACGGTCTGGGCTTTTCGCTGAAATCCAACGTGGGCTGGCAAAACGATACGCTCGCCTATTTTTCCGAGGATCCGCTTTGGCGCCGCTACCATTACGGAAAGCTGACCTATCCTCTCACATACGCGTTTGGAGAGCGGCATTTGTTGCCGCTTTCGCGGGAGGACGCGCCTTTGCTCCCCCGCATGCCGGGGGATCGGGCAAGGCAGCTTGCCGAGGTCCGCTTGGCGCTTGCCTTTCAGATGACGCTTCCCGGCAAAAAGCATACCCGGATGGGCACCGAGCTGGGGCAGCTGTCCGAGCCCGGCTCCAACGGCGCCCTCGCGTGGTCGCTTCTTGGGCAGGATATACACGCCGCGCTTCAGCTGTTCGCCGCGGAGCTGAATCACTTTTATCTTTCCTCCGCGCCGCTTTGGGAGCGGGACGGCGAGAGCGGGAGCTTTGCCTGGATCGACGCCGAAAACGCGGAGAGAAGTCTCCTTTCCTTCCGCCGCGTGGGAACAGACGGAGCCGAGCTGCTCGCGGTGTTCAATTTCACGCCGTCGGTCTATGAGAGCCATTGGCTGGCGCTTCCCGAGGCCGGCGCTTACGAGGAGGCTTTCAACACCGATTGCAAGCGCTTTGGCGGAGGAGGCGTGCAAAACGCGGGGATTCTGCAAAGCGAGATATCCGAAACAGGCGAACACGCCGTCCGTTTGCGGATCCCCCCCACCGGCGCGCTGGTGCTGCGGCGCGTGCGCTGAATGGTTTTTGGTTTCCCTCGCACGGGTGTGCGATTTGATAGAAGTTCTTTAATGACAATATACAGGAGGTTTTCACAAGGCTATGTTCAAGAAAAAAGAGTGTGTCGCAATGCTGCTGGCAGGCGGACAGGGAAGCCGTCTCTACGCGCTGACACAAAAAACGGCAAAGCCGGCGGTTTCATTCGGCGGCAAATACCGGATCATTGACTTTCCCCTTTCCAACTGCATCAACTCGGGCTTTGATACCGTGGGCGTGTTGACGCAGTACCAACCCCTGCTTCTCAACGATTATATCGGAAACGGACTTCCGTGGGATCTCGACCGCACCTTTGGCGGTGTCAAGATCCTGCCGCCCTATCAGGGCAACACGGGCGCCGACTGGTATAAGGGCACCGCAAACGCCATCTGGCAGAACATGGAGTTCATCAACCGCTACGACGCGAAGTACGTTCTGATCCTGTCGGGCGACCATATCTACAAGATGGACTATGACAAGATGCTGGATTTCCACAAGGAGAGCGGAGCCGATTGCACCATCGCGGTTCTGGACGTTCCGCTGGAGGAGGCAAGCCGCTTTGGCATCATGAGCGTGAACCCCGACGGCAGCATCTATAAATTCACCGAAAAGCCGAAGAACCCCGACAGCACCAAGGCGTCGATGGGAATCTACGTCTTTACCAAGGATAAGCTGCAGGAGTATCTTGCTGCCGACGCCGCCAACCCCGAATCCTCGAACGATTTTGGAAAAAACATCATCCCCAACATGCTTGGGGCGGGCGAGAAGATGATGGCGTATCCCTTCGAGGGCTACTGGAAGGACGTGGGAACCATTCAGTCGCTGTGGGAGGCCAACATGGACCTGCTCGGCGAGCGGCCGACGCTTTCCATGCTCGACGAAAGCTGGCGCATTTACAGCCGTCACGGCGCGGAGTCGCCGCAGTTCGTAGGCAAGGATGCAAAGGTGATCAACTCGTCGGTCACGGCGGGCTGTGAGATTTTGGGAACCGTGAAGAACTGTGTGCTCGGTTCGGGCGTTACCGTGGAAGAGGGCGCGGTTGTGGAGGATAGCGTGATCTTTGAGAACGTGCACATCGGACGCGGCGCCAAGGTTTCGTATGCGATCCTCGACGCCAACGTCAAGGTGGGAGCCAACGCCACGGTAGGCGAGAGCCGTGAGAGCGGTAAGGAGATCGCGGTGCTTGGCGCGGACGTGACGGTTGCCGATGGCGAGACCGTTCCCGCAGGCGCCATGATCTCGGAAATGTAAGGAGGACGGAACAATGACTGTTGCAGGATTGATTTTTTCGAATATTCACGACGCAAACATTCCGGAGATGACGCGCAGACGTACCATCGCCAGCATTCCTTACGGATGCCGCTACCGCTTGGTCGACTTCCCGCTTTCCAACATGGTCAACTCCGATATCACCAACGTGGGCATCATTACCCACTATAACTACCAGTCCCTCATGGACCACATCGGAAACGGCAAGGACTGGGATCTGGCGCGCCGTTCGGGCGGCATCAAGCTGCTGCCTCCCTTCGTAGCGGCCTATGAGAACGCCGGAGCAAACAAGCTTTACGAAAACCGCCTGGAGGCGCTGATGGGTGCGGTCAATTTCGTCAACCGCTGCGGCGCCGACTATATCGTGCTGTCGGATTGCGACGCGATCATCAACATCGACCTTGGTGCCGTGGTGGAGGATCACGTCAAGTCGGGCGCGTATATGACGATCGTAACCAAGAAGCTTTTGGACGAAAGCTATCATTTCTCCCAGCCCGTGGCCGTACTCAAGATCGGAGAGGACAACCGCATCACCGATCTGGAGGACCGCTGTCCCGAGGCAGGAAACGTGACCGTGAGCACCAACATCATGGTGATCAGCCGTACCGATCTGCAAATCGTGCTGCAGGAGGCCGCCGCGCGCGGGCTCAAGAGCTTCCATAAGGACGTGATCGCAAAGAACCTCAAGAAAAAGGTGATCCGCGCGTATCCGTTTGACGGCTGGTACTCGCCGATCTCCTCGCTGGAGGAGTATTTTGAAAGCTCGATGCGGCTGCTTGACGCCGACGTGCGCCGCGATCTGTTCGGCAACGCCGACCGTCAGATCTACACCAAGATCCGCAACAGCTCGCCCACCAAGTACGCCGAGGGTGCCGAGGTCAAGAACAGCTTGCTTGCCGACGGCTGCGTGATCGAGGGTACGGTAGAGAACTGCATCCTGTTCCGTAACGTGCATATCGGCAAGGGCACCGTGGTGAAAAACTGCATTCTGCTGCAGGATACCTACGTAGGCTCGAACGTTCAGCTCAATTGCGTGATCACCGACAAAAACGTGGTCATCAAGGACGACCGCATGCTTTCGGGACACCAGACCATGCCCTTCTTCATCGGCAAGGGTGAGATGGTATAATAAAAAACCGGCAAACGGTGACGGCCGCAATTGGGCGGTTGTCATCGTTTGCAAGTCTCTTTGCGAGGAACGGTGAGCGTCGGATTGCTTGCAGAGCAAGCGGTGTTGACCGTTCCCCGCAAGGAACCCCAAACTTTGAAAACCGAATTTCTTATCAAAAGAAAGGATTCTATATGAAAAAGATTTTATTTGCAGGCGCTGAGGCAATGCCCTTTGCCGCAACCGGCGGTCTTGGCGACGTTCTCGGATCGCTTCCTGCAGCGCTTGCCGCCACGGGAGAGGCCGACGTCCGTGTGGCTCTTCCTCTGTACGGTGCCGTTTCGGAGGAATGGAGACGCAAAATGAAGCAGGAGGCCGTGTTTTACGTCAAGCTTTCCTGGCGTGAGCAATACTGCGGCGTTTACAGCCTGCAGCACAACGGCGTTACCTATTATTTTATTGATAACGAATACTATTTCAGGCGTCCCGCTCTGTACGGCTTTTATGACGACGGCGAGCGCTACGCGTATTACTGCATGGCGGTGATGGAGCTGATGAATCGGCTCGATTTCTTCCCCGACGTGCTCCACGCGCATGACTGGCAGGCGGCTCTGACCGTGATCTATCTCAACTGCCTCTACCGCAACCGTCCCGGCTACGGGGACATCCGTACGGTGTTTACCATTCATAACATCGAATACCAGGGCAAGTACGATTTCTCGATCCTTGGTGATGTTTTTGCGCTGGGCGAGAATGAGCACACCCTTATGGAGCACGGAGGCTGTATCAACCTGATGAAGGCTGCTATCGAGTGCGCCGACCGCGTGACCACCGTCAGCCCGCGCTACGCCGAGGAGATCCGTACCGCCGAGTACGCCCACGGACTCGAGAGCTGCCTGTGCGCGGCCGAGGGCAAGCTTTGCGGCATCCTCAACGGCATTGACTACGATTACTACGATCCTAAGAATGACAAGGCCATTGCGGCGAAATTCTCCACGCGCAGCATGGCGGGCAAGCTTGCCAACAAGCGCGCGCTCCAAAAGGAGACGGGCCTGCCGCAGCGCGACAACGTGCCGATCCTTGCCGTGATCTCGCGTCTGGCGTCGCACAAGGGGCTGGACATTGTGGCAGAGTGCATTTACGACATCGTGCTCCACAATGACGTGCAGCTGGTGGTGCTGGGCAAGGGAGAAGCGCGCTACGAGCAATTCTTCACCGATCTGCAAGCAAGCTTTCCCGATAAGGTCAGCGCGCTTATTACCTATGACCGTGACCTTTCCAAGCGCATTTACGCCGCCACCGACATTTTCCTGATGCCGTCCAAGAGCGAGCCCTGCGGCCTGTCGCAGATGATCGCTTCGCGCTACGGAGCGATCCCCGTTGTGCGTGAGACCGGCGGACTGTACGATTCGATCAAGCCCTATTGGGAAAAGGGCAAAACGATCTACGGCAACGGCTTCACCTTTGCCAACTATTCGGCGGCCGAGCTGAAGGAGCGCACCGAAGCGGCGCTGGCGCTTTGGAATGACGAAGAGAAGCGCAAGAAGCTGGTGACCAAGATCATGAAGACCGACTTCTCCTGGGGCGCGTCCGCAGAGAAGTACGTTGAGCTTTATCGGGGGCTCTGATTTCCGATTTTCCAAACGTAAAAGCAACAGATACCAAATCCACGGAGGAACCAACCAATGAACAACCAACCCAACAGCGCAGAAGTCAAGGAACAAATCGAAGGGGTTCTGCAGCGGCACTTCGGATGCACCGCAGCCGAGGCGTCGCGCGAACAAATGTACAAGGCGGCGGCCATCACCGTCCGCAATCTGCTCAGTGACAAGCGCTCCGCATATAAAAAGAAGGTCAACAAGGCAGGCGCCAAGCGCGTGTACTACATGTGCATGGAATTTCTGCTCGGCCGTTCGCTCAAAACCAACCTCAACAACCTGGGCCTTGCCGGTGCTTATGAGAAGGCACTGAAAAAGCTCGGCTTCAAGCTCGACGATCTCTACGAATGCGAGCCCGACGCGGGACTCGGCAACGGAGGCCTGGGCCGTCTTGCCGCGTGCTTTATGGACTCGCTCTCCTCGCTCGATTATCCCGCCACCGGTTTTTCGATCTGCTACGAGTACGGTCTCTTCAAGCAGATGATCGTGGACGGCATGCAGGTCGAGCTTCCCGACGTCTGGCTGCCCGGCGGCGAGGTCTGGCTGGTGCCGCGTACCGACCGCATCTACAAGGTGCGCTTCGGCGGACGCGTGAAGGAGAACTGGCAAGACGGACACTGCGAGATCCTGTACGAGGATGCCGAGGAGATCGAGGCCGTGCCTTACGACATGATGATCTCGGGCGCCGACAGCGCGGCCGTCAGCCAGCTTCGTCTTTGGAAGGCGCGCGACATTCAAAACTTCAATATGGGTCTGTTCACGCAGGGGCAGTACACCCGTGCGCTGGAGGAAAGCACCAACGCGGAGATCATCTCCAAGGTCCTCTATCCCTCCGATAACCACACCGAGGGAAAGCTGCTTCGCCTGTCCCAGCAGTATTTCCTGGTTTCGGCATCGGTGCAAAGCATCATCCGCGACCACATGGCGGTGTACGGCACGCTGGAAAACCTGCCCGATAAGGTTGCCATTCATATCAACGATACGCATCCCGCGCTTTGCATTCCCGAGCTGATGCGCATCCTCATCGACGATTATTTCTTCACCTGGGATCACGCCTGGGATATCGTTACCCGTACCGTGTCCTACACCAACCACACCGTTATGCCCGAAGCGCTGGAGACCTGGAACGAGGATCTCTTCCGTCTCAAGCTGCCTCGCATCTATATGATCGTCAAGGAGATCAACGAGCGCTTCTGCAAGGAGGCCTGGAACGCCTTCCCCGGCAACTGGGGTATCATTTCCAAGCTCAGCGTCATCGGTTACGGACAGGTGCGTATGGCAAATCTGTCGGTCATCGGCTCGCAGTCGGTCAACGGTGTTTCCAAGCTGCACTCCAAGATCCTGCGCGATTCCACCTTCAAGGATTTCTACCGCATGTATCCCGAGAAGTTTGACAACGTCACCAACGGCATTGCGCACCGCCGCTGGCTCTGCTATTCCAATCCCAAGCTGGCGTCCCTGATCGACGATTGCATCGGTACGGGTTACCGCCATAAGCCCGAGGAGCTCTCCAATCTGCTCCAATATGCCGACGATCACGCGGTTCTCGACCGTTTGCGCGGCATCAAGCACGAGAACAAGATCCGGTTTTCCAACCTGGTGTATGAAAAGACCGGCAAGCGCATCGACACGCACTCGGTGTACGACGTACAGATCAAGCGTCTGCACGAGTATAAGAGACAGCTGCTCAATGCGCTGAACATCATCGGTCTGTATCTCGATCTCAAGGAGAATCCCGATCTTGACATGCAGCCGCAGACCTTTATCTTCGGCGCCAAGGCGGCTCCCGGATACGATATGGCCAAGCGCATCATCAAGCTGCTTTGCATGATCGGCAAGGACATCGAGCAGAATCCGCGCATCCGTGAAAAGCTGAACGTGGTGTTCCTGGAGAACTACTGCGTGAGCATGGCGGAGGCCCTCATTCCGTCCGCCGAGATCAGCGAACAGATCTCGCTGGCAGGAAAAGAGGCGAGCGGAACCGGATGCATGAAGCTGATGATCAACGGCGCGCTCACCATCGGAACGCTCGACGGCGCAAACGTGGAGATGCAAGCGGCCACCGGAAAAGAGAACATGTTTATCTTCGGTCTGACCGCGGATGAGGTGGAGCAACTCTGGCTTTCGGGCTACCGCTCGGCAAACTACTACACCGGCAACGAAAAGCTGGCGCGCATCGTCAACCAGCTCTCCTACGGCTTTGCGGGCGAATCCTTTGCCGATATCGCGTCCTATCTACTCAACGGACACGGCATTGCCGATCCCTATATGTGCATGGCGGACTTCGAATCCTACCGCTCCACGCACGAGGCTATGATCGCCGCATACCAGGATAAGGACAAGTGGAACCGCATGTCGCTTTGCAACATTGCAGCGGCAGGTCACTTCGCCGCCGACCGCTCCATCGAGGAGTACGCGCAGCGCATCTGGAAGCTGACAAAGGTAAAATAAGAAAATCTTTTGGAGTATCCGCGTTGTGAGAGGAAAAAGGGCTACGTCATTGGCGCAGCCCCTTTTCCAAAAAGCCGACCGTAGGCTTTTTTGACGCGCGGATGATACGGTTTTCGCTTGTTTTCCACCGGTTATTAAAAAAACGGGAGAACATTGCGGCGTTTTTCCGCAAAGCAAAAACAATGGGGTGAGTATCAAATGCAGTTGCATTTCACTCACCCCATTTTAGGATTTACTTCTGATTTTTTCTCCAGATCCGAGCGAGGCCCTTGAGCAGAAGGGTCTCATCGAGAATGACGGTGTGACGGCAATAGGGACAAATGCGCGCGCTCATGCCGCCGGTAGCCACAATGGAGGCGGGCTCGCGTCCAAGCTCCTCGGCAAAGCGGTCGAGCAGGCCGTCGATGGCGCCTGCCGTGCCGTAGAGGATGCCGGAGCGCATACTGTCCGCCGTGTTTGCGGCGATGACGTTGCGCGGCGGACGGATCTCCACGTTGGGAAGCAGGGCGGTGCCCTGCGCCAATGCATCCAGCGAAAGTCCCACACCGGGCAGGATCGCGCCGCCAACGTAACGGCCGTTTTCATCCACCGCCGTCAGCGTGGTTGCCGTTCCCATATCCACGATCACGCAGGGCAAGGGATATTCCTCCTTGGCCGCCACGGCGGCGGACACCAGATCAGAGGCCACGGTGCCGGGATCGTTGATGCAGATGTGCAGTCCGGTTTTTACGCCCGCGCCAACCACAAGAGCCTCCAGCCCCGTGAGCAGTCGCACGGCGCGTACGAGGACGTCGGTCAGTGGCGGGACCACACAGGAAATGATGGCGCCCTCAAAGCGGGTTGCATCCACGCCGCACAGCTCCAGCGCCTGGCGCAGGCTTGCGGCATAGCCGTATTCGGTTTGCGAGCGGTCGGTGGGCAGACGAAGCAGCTGCCGGACCGTATTGGTTTCATCCACACACCCAAAGGTGATGTGGGTGTTGCCACTGTCGATAGCGAGGATCATCGGTTTGCTCCCTTTGGATCAGCCACGGCTCAGAAAGTGCTTTTTGCCGATGTTTACGATGTAAACAATGGTGGGACTGAACACGGTGTTGATCAGAAATTCCAGAATAAAGTTAAAGCCAATGTACACCATAATGATAAACGCAACGGTGTTGCCCGCGTAGGCGGTTCCTTCGGCGGCTGCGGTGATGTTGCCAAAGAAAAAGGTCAGGCAGCCCAGCAGAAAAACGCCCGAGTTTACGATCGGACAGATCACGGCGGCGGCCACGGTGGCAACGGCGCGGTTTTTCTTTTCCAACAGCTTGAATACCAGCCCCGAGGCCACGCCTGCGGCAATTCCCTTGCCAAGCACGGTAATCACCGTACCGGGAATGCTCCACACCAGAAAGCCCGCGGCGTCGCCCGACAACAGCACGATCACGCCAAATACAAGGCCGAGCCATGCGCCGGCGCCTATGCCGTACAGGGCCGCGCCTACCACAATGGGGATCAGCGTGAGCGTAATGTTAAAGGCGCTGAAGCGCAACGCCATGCTGAGAAATTGCAGCAGGATCACCAGTGCGCTCAGCAATCCAAGCACGGTAAGCCGTTGGATCTTTTGTTTGTTTGTGTTCATGTTTTTTCCTCCTTGCTACTGTTTCGGTAGATCCGAATATAGTGCAAGCCTATTATAGCACAGGTTTCCTCTTTTGGCAAGCCTTTTTCAACAAAATATCCTCTCTTGACTTTTTCGGGGAAGTGTGATAAAATAAAAGAGGAACGCGAGGCTTTCGTCGTTTTGCACACGGGAGCGCGCGTTCCTTCTGTATTTCGGATAAAGGAACTGTAGAGGGAATATGCTGATTAGATTGCACTCCGCGTTGGAAGCGGAACAACACATTACACTTCAAAAGCAGGTGCGCGGCGAGGACGTTTCCTCTCTTGGCGCGTTTGAAAAGGGCGACGTGATCGTCTTTACCGCGCGCATTCCGCGCACGCTGGGGGTGGCGGCAACGGTGCTCCGCATTGCTCCCGACGGAGGGGAGCAGACCGATCTGCCGTTTGCATTTTCCGCGACGGAGGGAGACGCAGATCTCTACACCCTCTCGCTTTTCACCGCCGATCTTTGCGGCAACGCTCCCGACGGGCTCTTTTTCTACGAGCTCCTCTTTCTGCGAGGCTTTGATACGCTCTTTTCCAGCACTCCCAACAACGTGGATTTTACGTTGACCGAGCATTCCGACGAGCGGTTTCATTTGTTGGTCTATGCCAAGGATTTCCGCACTCCCGCGTGGTTTCACGGGGGGGTTATGTATCACGTGTTCCTCGATCGCTTTTGCAAGGGCGAGGGTTGGGCAGAGCTGCATCCGGGTGCCTCTCTCAACGGCGATTGGGAGAGCGGCATTCCGCAGTATGCCGCGCACGCGGGCGATCCGCTTGCCAACAATGTGTTTTTCGGCGGCAATCTCTGGGGGGTGTGCGAAAAGCTGGACTACCTGCAATCCCTGGGTGTTACGGTCCTCTACCTCTCGCCCATGTTTTCGGCGGCCTCCAATCACCGCTACGATACGGCCAGCTACGAGTTGGTGGATGCGCTGCTTGGCGGCGACGAGGCCTTTGCAACGCTGGCGAAGGAGGCGCATGCGCGCGGCATGAAGATCATTCTGGACGGCGTGTTCAATCACACGGGCGATGACAGCGTGTATTTCAACCGCCGCGGGACCTATCCCACCGTCGGTGCCTACCAATCCAAGGAGTCGCCCTATGCCGAGTGGTACAATTTCCGCCGCTTTCCCACCGACTACGAATCCTGGTGGGGGATCGAGATCATGCCGCGTCTCAAGCATAACAAGGAGTCCTGCCGTCGCTATTTCACCGGCGCGGACGGCATTGCCGCAAAATGGATCCGCGCGGGCGCGGACGGCTGGCGTCTGGACGTGGCCGACGAGCTTTCCGATGCGTTTCTGGACGAATTTCACGATACCGTCAAGCGGGAAACGGGCGGGGCAGGGCTGATCATCGGTGAGGTTTGGGAAAACGCCGCTACCAAGATCGCCTACGGCAACCGCCGCCGCTATTTCCGCGGCAAGCAGCTGGACAGTGTGATGAACTATCCCTTCCGCAACGCCGTGATGGCCTTTTTGCAGGAGGGGGATGCCGAAACCTTTTACCACATTCTCACCGAGCTTTACGCCTCCTATCCTCCCACCGTGTCGCACAGCCTGATGAATCTGCTCGGCACGCACGATACCGAACGGATCCTGACCGTGCTTGGCGACCCAAGCGTGGGTGAGGGCAGGGAAAACGCCGCACTTTCCACGCTGCGCCTCTCCGAGGCGGCGCGCCGCGAGGCGATCGGATTGCTGAAAATCGCGTCGGTACTGCAATTCACCGTCTACGGAGTGCCGTCGGTCTATTACGGCGACGAAGCGGGACTTGAGGGGTATCACGATCCCTTCTGCCGAATGCCCTTCCCGTGGGGACGGGAGGAGCCGGAGCTGCTGGAGCATTACCGCTGGCTCGGCCGCTTGCGCCACAGGCATCCCGCACTGAAGGAAGGAGACTTCCGGTTCCTGGCCTGCGAAAAGCACGCCTTTGCCTTCGAACGCTTCGACCCCAAAAGCGGAGACCGCCTGACCGTTGCCGCCAACATGGGGAACACCGATTTCACCGTGGCCGGACACACCGTGCCTCCCCGCAACTGGGTGATCGTTGAATAATTGAAATATTTTTGTTGGGAAAACTTTTGGGCATAAGCTCCGTTAGCGTAATTTTTCCGGGGAAAACTTCTTAAAAGAAGTTTTCCCCGGACCCCTTTCAAGAATTTTAAAAAATTTTTGTTATAAAATTGATGACTGCTATGCGCTTTCCATATGCAATAGCTCCCGCGAGCACTTTGGGACGGCTTCTTGCAGAGAAGCCTTCGACCACAAAGTGCTCAAAATAGTTAGTTTTGATATAGAAAATATCCTATTTTACGTTAACGGAGCTTCTTTCCCAAAAGCACTGTTAACGTAAAAACATAAAATTTCCATGTAAAAACTATCTTGTGGACCATTTTGGGTCGCGGGTCCCAAAATGGTAGCGGGAGCTATTGTTTATCCACCGCGCACGAAAGTAGCCAATTTCGCAATAAAAATGTGTGAAAAGTTCTTGAAAGGGGTCTGGGGAAAACTTCTTTTAAGAAGTTTTCCCCAGAAAACATTACGTTAAGGAAGCTTATGTTCAAGAAGGTGCCCCCACAAAATCGCTCCCCCTCCCACAAAAAACGCCGATAGAGTTGACAAAGCGGGTTTCACCGTGGTAAAATAGAGGCAGGAAAAAACGAAAGCGAGGATGCCAATGGATCGGGAAAGTGGATTTCACACGTCGGGCGCGCCGTATGAGTATACGGTAGCCGAGAAAAAAACGCCGCTGCTGTTATTTAAGAAGATTACGTTGATTGCCCTGTACGTATTGTGGGTGGCGGTGCTGCTGTTTGTGGGCTTTGGCTTTGAACTGATCGTGCCGCTGTTAGCGCTGGTGCCGCTCTCGCTCTGGATGCTGGTCTTTTTCACCTGGCGGCTGGTGCAGGTGGAATACGAATACTCCTTTTTTGCGGGGACGCTCACGGTCTCGCGCGTGCTGGGCGGCAGAAGCCGCAGGGTACTCGCTGAGGTGCCTTTGAAAAGCCTTTCCGAAGTGCTCCCTTATGAAGACGACTACGTCTCCAAAATCGAGGCGTTTGGCGCCGAGCGCACCGTGTTTGCCGCCTCCGACGAGTCGTCCGACGGCATTTACGCGCTCCTGTGGAACGACGAGGAGCACGGCCGCATGGCGCTTTTTCTCGAGTTGAACGAAAAGGCCGTTAAGATCCTGCGCTACTACAACGCCTCTGCCATGGCGCGGAAATAACCTTGAGCGGAGGCAATGCTTGAAGCACTGCTGCATAAAAACTTTACTCACTTACCCCCTCGGGTCATTCTGAGTGCAGTCTCCGCCGTTGCAGAAAGTCTTTTCGATTTCTACCGTGCGGAGACCCACGAAGAATTTTTTCACTTTTTTTGAGGTTACAAGATTCTTCGCGGGTATTCCCAATAGAAAGAGATCAAATTGGACGGTTTTATAGGGAATACGACGCTCAGAATGACCCGGGGAGAGCGTGTGTGCGACCCCGTAGAGACGGTGTGTCTGTTTCAAACCAAGTCGCGCACCCTTTCGCAATCTGAGAAATACAAACGAAAAAGGAGAGCCATATGAAAAATCAACCCGAGCTGAACCTGCGGATCCCCGAGGATCTCTTGCGCCGCCTTTTGTACGTATCCAAGGCCGAGGGGCGCACGCCAAACAACCACATTCTCATGCTTTTGCGCAACAACGTGCAGTATTTTGAACGCGCGAAGGGACGCATCAAGGACGCCGATCTACGCGCGATCGACGTTTCGGAATACCTTGGAGAGTGAAAACCGTGAGGGAGTTTTCCTTCGGTTTTCCACACCTGCGCGTGGAAAAAGTTTTCCACAGCTTGTGGAAAAGTCCTGTGGAAAAATCATAAACATACGGAAAAGTCGCTATTTATGCGGCTTTTTCTCTTTTTATTCGTCTTTTTTCGATTTTTTGCGGCTTTTTTTGCAGGCAGGCTTGTGGAAAACCCGAGGTGGGCTGTGGAAAAGGCTGGGGAGAAAAAAATATTGACAAACCGGCCGTTTTCTGCTAAAATAAAATTGAGAAACCGAATGTAACCGTTTCCCAAAAAAAGCGACAGATGAAATGAAGCGTAAAAGCAGAAAGGAGAGCTTGTATGAACGGAAAAACACGCTGTAAGATTTTGAAGGACATTCGCCGACAGATTGCCGAGAACAATGACATTTCCTACGTGACGTCGGAATGTAAGTACCAGGGCGACTGCAAGGGCACCTGCCCGAAGTGCGAATCCGAGGTGCGCTATCTTGAGCGCGAATTGGAAAACCGCCGCAAGCGGGGCCTTGCCATCACGCTTACCGGCCTTGCTACCGCGGTAACACTCTCCACGGCAGGATGTGATTCGCCATTCACCCAAGTGGACGGTGAGATGCTTCCGCCCGAATCGGGTATTGAGGAATCCTCCACCGAAGAGCGCTCCACCGGAGAGACCTTTCAGGAGACCGAGATGGGAGAATTTGAGACGCTGCCGGAGATTATGGGAGACCTCGTTTTGGGCTACCCGGACCCACAGGAGCTGATCGGAATGACGGACGAAGAGATTGAAAGGATCTTTCTCAACAGCACCGCCGAGCTGATCCGCGGAGAGTGGGAGTCCTATTGGGTGACAACGTTCAACGAAAATATGGATCTTTATCGGTTCATTCACGAGGAAAAACACTATCACGTGTTCTTTACCTTTGATGAGGAAGGATTTATGGAATCGGTGACGCTCCGGCCCACCCCCTCTTTCGATGCCGAGTCCGAATCCTTGGGAGAGACCGAGGCATGACCGAAAAAAAGGCTCCCATCCTTGCCATCGAGCGCCACCGCATCGCCACCGACGGCCGGGGCGTGACCACACTGGTCGGCTTTTGGGGATGCCCGCTTCGGTGCAAGTACTGCATCAATCCGCATTCCTTCTCCGAAAAAACCAAGCCGTTGCTTCTCACCCCGGAGGAGCTCTACGCGCGCACGGTGATCGACCAGATCTATTTTCTTGCCAGCGGGGGCGGCGTTACCTTTGGCGGCGGCGAGCCGTTGCTGTATCCGCAGTTTTTGAAGGCTTTTCGTGAGCAATGCGGCGAGGCGTGGCACCTGACGGCCGAGACCTCGCTTGCGGTTCCGTGGGAGTCGGTGGAGCTTGCCGCCTCCTGCATCGACGAGTTCTGGATCGACTGCAAGGATACGAATGACGCGATCTACACGCGCTACACCGGCAAAAGCAACCGGCAGATGCTCGAAAATCTCGCGCGGCTGACCACGCTTGTGCCGCCCGAGCGCATCGTGGTGCGGCTTCCGTTGATCCCCGATTACAATACCGCCGCCGACGTGGAAAAAAGCCAAGAAATGCTTTCCGCCCTAGGCATCACCCGATTTGATCGGTTTTCCTATCGAACGAAAAAATAAACCCCGAACCCCAAAAGAGAGGAACCCATGAAAACAGAAAAACTCACCAAGGAACAAATCCAATCCGATCTGCTGCTCCATGAAAAGCGCCGCTTTTGGGACCGCAGCCGATGGCTGGTGGACTGTGCGATCGGTTTCGCTCTGATCCCGATCCCGTTTTGCGTCCTCTTTCAAACCCTATGGATCGCTTTGCCGTTTGGCCTTATGATTGCGGTTTTGGTCGGGTTGCTGTTGCGCGAGCTGACCGTTTGGCATCTTCGGCGCAAACGCATTCGCGCGGGAGCGTTTACGGTTGGAACCGGATCCTATTCGGGCACCGCCGACGAGTGGCTCTTCCGTCCGAGCATCGGGCGCGGGCGGTTCTGTTTTCACGATCGCGTTCGGTTCTGGCAATTTTCCAACGGACAATGGCAGGTGTTCTTCCCGGCCAACCACTATGCCTGGAGCAAGCTTTACGCCATGAGCCAACAGGGTCTGGAAAACGTCACGCTGGAGGGGGACGAATACTACACCGTCTGCCTGCTCGGCGACACCGACCTCGGATACGTCTACCCGACCAAGCTTTTTGACTATGAAAAGCAGGCATAACAAACAAGCCGCAGGCAGAAAAGCGTGATGTTCTTATCGAATAAAATCACAAAACCTAACACCACGGTAGGGGCGAACAGTGTTCGCCCGCGAGAGACCGCAGGTCTCTCCTGCGGATAAGCAAGATTTGATATGCAGCAAACAAATAGAACCCCCGACAGACCATTTTAAAATCTGTCGGGGGTCGCTATTTGACAAATTAGAATTTGATTATCTTTCATTCCGTTCATAAATCATTCGCCGTTCTGTATTTGATGTTCCAAGTATGATTTCTGTATCAGTCCCATCAAATCGAAAGCCGTATCGTTCATAGAAACGGATTGCTTTGTTGTTATCTTTCAATACCCAAACAGCAATCTTCTTGTAATCGGTAAGTTTCTCTATCGCGGCATTCATAAGAGCATATCCAACTTTTAACCCATGATATTCTTGAAGCACATATATTGCATATACTTCGCCGTGTTCGGGTAGAGTCGCATCGCGGTATGCACCATATCCAACAAATCCTATAATTTTATCTCCGTCTTTTGCGACCAATATATTTTCGCGCCATTTATGCGCTACATTTATACATTTCTCAAGTGTGATGCCGCTCATGTATGCCGTATCAACTAACCCCGTGTAGGTGTCGTGCCAAGATTTATAATGCACATACGCTTTGCCGTTAATTTCTTCTTCGCTTTCCATTTTTTTAATCAAATATTTGCACATGGATCGAACCTTATCAAATTAAGATTTATCATTCTGTTTTTCCATGCCGGTTTCGCCTTTGTATTGCAGTGCTGTAAAGAATGCCGGCTTCGGGAAAAGCTCTTCCCCTTATTCTTCTGTGTATAATTCGTCGTAGTACCATCGAAGGGGGTTTTCATATATATACCGCAAATGTTCTTCATAGTCTTCACGATTTCGGATAATGTGATCGTGAAACGTTTTTTGCCAAATACTTATTCCTGCTTGCTTGGATACAATTCCTTATAATTGTTTTATCACCCGTGACATTGTAGGGGCGACCAGTGGTCGCCCGTATTCATCGGCGCAAACTCTTAATAGAAGGTGAATATGATTCGGCATGATCACATAGCTTTCAAGCGACAGTGTGGGATAGGTAGAGGGAATATTTTGTATTGCATGATCGACCATTTTGCCGTATAGCGATAATTCAACGTTTTGCGGGCGATCAATGATCGCCCCTACATTTTTCCAAAAAAAATTTCGTCTTTCCAATGTACATACTGTAATAAAATATGCACCGCAGGAACTATAATCATAATTTTCCAAACGGTTCTTTTTTCGTTTGGGAAAGTCTTGCCCGTTATTCATTTTCATCACCCGTTCCATTATAACACAAATCGGCAGAGAAAACAATCTCTGCCGACGTTTTTGTGCTATAATTTCTCGGTTAAAAACAATAGCAAAAGCCCGGGGCTTGTTTTATGTTTGCTCGATCAGTCTTCCACGGGGAGCGAGTCGCCCACGATGAAGTCCTTGATCAGGTGGTAGATCTCGGTTTCGGATTCGCAGAAGATCTGGTCCCACTCAAAGGTGTACATCGCGCCGAGGAGCGATTTTCCGTTTACGGTAAAGTTGTCGCCGTCGGTCAGGGCAAGCTTGCCGGGGTACTTGGTTGCGATGCCTACGAAACGGTTAACGTCTGCCATGGTGTCGAGTCTGATTTTGTATCTCATTGTTTTGGTATCCTTTCTTTTTTGTTTTTTATTGGAAGCGGGGAAGAGGATTCTTCATCCGCTTTTCTTTTTCTTTGCGTTCCCCGCAAACAATCGCCGAAGCAGCGGGGAAAGAAACGAAGGTGCTTTCCAGATGATCATTTTCACGGCGCCATCCCCCCTTCCGTATGCCGTTCATTGCAGTATATGCAAAGGAGGAGAACGGGGTTCCGTTGCGTCTATATCGTCTCGAGCGAACATCATTTGCCGCTACGTGCAATTTGAGCGTTGCTCAAATTGAGAAGCGAAGCGAAACGCGCACGAAACGAACCAATTTAGCAATAGAAATTGTTTTGAAAGTTCTTGAAAGGGGCAAAACGTGCAAGCACGTTGGGGGAACTTCTTTCAAGAAGTTCTCCCACAAAAATATTACGCGAACGAAGTATTTGCTCAAAAAGTTCCCCACGAAACCACCTTCGCGTCACTTTTTGCAGGGTACTTCGGATTCTTGCAGCTTTTTCATCGCTGCGCGGAAAACGGCTTTGTCGTTTTCGTGGGTGAGGGAGCGCTCGGCTTCGTTCACGTCCACCCATTCCACCTGCGCGATCTCGCCCTCGCGGGGGCGGATCTCGGTCTGTGTGGTCTCGGTGAGAAAGTAGACCACTTCTTTATAGACTCCGGGGAGGGGATGATAATGAACGGTCTCGCGAAAATCCGAGGTGATACGGATCTGCACGGCGGTTTCTTCAAATACCTCGCGGATCGCGGTCATGTACTCGGTCTCGCCCCGCTCCATATGTCCTTTCGGAAAGGAGCGGTGACCGCCTGCTTTATGTCGGATCATGAGAATATAGCGCTTTCCGTCGTCGCCGCGGCGCCAAACCAGCGCGCCGCAGGATTTTTCCCGTTGCATCGGTATCACCTTCCTTTCCTGTTGCTTTGCATGGGGTTATTCGGGCTGGATCTGCTCCATCACAAAGGCCTCGAGCACGTCGCCAACCTTAATATCGTTGAACTTTTCCAGACCCACGCCGCATTCGTAGCCGCTTGCCACCTCGCGTACGTCGTCCTTAAAGCGCTTGAGCGAGGAGATCTTGTCTTCGAAGATCACGATGCCGTCGCGAACCACGCGAATCTGCGACTGACGGGTGATCTTACCGTCCTGAATATAGGAGCCCGCAATGGTACCCACGTTGGGAACGTGGATGGTCTGGCGGACCTCGGCGTGACCGAGCAGGTTTTCGCGGAACTTGGGCGCCAGCATGCCCTTCATGGCCGCTTCGATCTCTTCGATGCACTCGTAGATGACGCGGTAGGTGCGCACGTCCACGTTCTGACGCTCGGCAGAGTCGAGCGCGCTCTTGTCGGGACGGACGTTAAAGCCCACGATAATGGCGTTGGATGCTGCCGCAAAGGTGACGTCGCCTTCGGTGATACCGCCGGCGGCCGCGTGGATCACGCGCACCTTGACCTCGTCGTTGGAGAGCTTGAGCAGCGATGCCTTGACCGCCTCCACCGAGCCGTCCACGTCGGCCTTGACGATGATGTTGAGGTCCTTGACGCCGTCGGAGATCTGCGCGAACAGATCGTTGAGGTTGGCTCTGGCGTTGGCCTTGAACACGTCCTCCTTGGCCTTGTCGCGGCGCTGATCGGCCAGGGCTCTTGCCATTCTCTCGTCCTCTACCGCCTGGATCTCGTCACCTGCCGAGGGAACCTCGGAAAGTCCGGTGATCTCTACGGGAACCGAGGGGCCGGCTTCCTTCACGATCTTGCCGTTGTGGTCGGTCATCGAACGCACGCGTCCAACCGCCGTACCCGCGATGATGATATCTCCGTTGCGGAGCGTACCGTTTTGCACCAGTACGGTTGCAACCGAGCCCTTACCCTTATCCAGCTTTGCCTCGATAACGATACCCTTGGCGCGGCGGTTGGGGTTGGCCTTCAGTTCCTTTACGTCTGCCACGAGCAAAACGCTTTCCAAAAGATCCGGGATGCCCATGCCGGTCAGCGCCGATACGGGAACGCAGATCACGTCGCCGCCCCATTCCTCGGGAACCAGGCCGTATTTCGTCAGCTCGGTCTTGATGTTATCGGGGTTGGCGGTGGGTTTATCCATTTTGTTAATGGCGACCACAATGTCAATGCCGGCGGCCTTGGCGTGGTTGATCGCCTCTACCGTTTGGGGCATTACGCCGTCGTCGGCGGCAACCACCAGAATGGCAATATCGGTTGCCATCGCGCCGCGCGCACGCATCGCGGTAAACGCCGCGTGTCCGGGGGTGTCCAGGAAGGTCAGGTCGCGGCCGGCGGCCTTAACGCGGTAAGCACCGATGTGCTGGGTAATGCCGCCTGCCTCGCCTGCGGTAACGTTGGTGTGACGGATGGCGTCGAGGATCGAGGTCTTACCGTGGTCAACGTGACCCATGACGCAGACGACGGGAGCGCGGTCGCGGAGCTGCTCTTCCGAGTCTTCCGTCTCGTCAAAGAGCTTTTCTTCGATGCTCACCACCACCTCGGGAGTGGCGGCAATGCCGAACTCGTCGGCCACGAGTGCCGCGGTATCATAGTCGATCGACTGGTTGATGGTGGCCATCATGCCCATGAGCATCAGCTTTTTCACCACCTCACCGGCGGTGACGTGGAGCTTGGAGGCCAGCTGACCTACCACGATCTCCTCGGGCAGCTCCACCGACGTGGGCTTGTAGTTGACAGGCTGAGAAATCGCGCCCTGGCGGTTGTTCTTGCCCTTTTTGTTCTGGCGGAAGGAATTTTGCGACTGTGCGCCACCCTTCTTCAGCTTCTGGTTTCCGCCGCGGAGGTTGCTGTCCTTGTCGGAAACAAAGGTGTCGAGCTTTTCATCGTATTTGGAGAGGTCGACCGTGGTGGTACGGGTGTCGATCACACGGGGGCCCTTGCGGGTGCCGTCGGGATTGAGGTTGGTCGACGCGCCGCGTACGATCGGCTGTGCCTTGAAGGTTTCTCTGGGGGCGTTCTGCGAGAAATCGCCCTTGTCTCTGTCAAAGCGGTTGTTGCCCTTGCTCTTGTCGTTGCGCGCGGGGCCGTTCTGCGGACGGTTTGCGCCAAAGCCTGCGGGACGGTCGGAGCCGAATCCTGCAGGACGTGCCGGACGGGCGTCTGCGGAAAATCCGTTGGGACGTGCCGGGCGGTTCTCAGCGCCAAAGCTATTGCCGGGGCGCGCGGGAGAGGTGCCGTTGGTCGGTCTTGCGCCGCCTTCGGGACGGCGTGCCATGCCGGGAGCGGCAAAGGGATTGGCCCCACCCTGCTGCGGATGGTAGGGATTTCCCGTATAAGGCTGACGTGCGGTGGGTTGCTTTTTCACCGCCGGAGCGTTGTTTCTTTCGGGCTCGGGAGTCGGCTTTTGCGCGGGCTCGTTCTGCGGACGGTCCTTTGCCACCGGTGCCTCGGTTTTTTTGGGAGCCTCCTCGGGCTTCTTTGCCGCGGGCTCCGCCTTCTTTACAGGCGCCGCGGGCTCTGTCTTGGGAGCCGGTGCTGCGGCAGCGGGTGCTTTTTCAGGCGCTTTTTCGGGCGCCTTCTGCACGGGTGTCTCTGCCACCGGAGCCTTTGCGGCCGGTTCCTCCTTTGCTTCTTCCTTGACCTCCGCCTTCTTTGCGGGGGCCTTTTTGACCTTGGAGGGAATATGGGTCACCCCATCCAGATAGTCGCCGATGTTGGCGATCTGATTTGCCCTCGTCAGCGATTCGAACAGAATATCAAATTCTGCCGGCTCGAGCGCTTTTTGGGTGGTTTTGGCCTCGATGCCGTTTTGCGCAAGGATGTCTACCAGCTCCTTGCTCTTCAGACCGAGGTCCTTTGCGAGTTTGTTGAGATTGAATTGTTGATTGATTGCAGCCATAGTTCCTCCGTTCCCCCCGGGACCGCAGATCCCGCGGGAATCATAAAATAGTTCCGATCGCGCCCAACCGCAGATGGGGCGGATCAAATCGTTTTCAAAGTGGTTTCTACCAAGCGGCACAGGTGCTCATCCGTAATTGCCACGGCGGCCACGTGTCCGCTTTTTCCGATCGCTCGCGCCAGTGTGGCACCGTCGATCTCCGGGGTGACGAGCGGCACCTCATAGAACCGACAGCGGTCGGAGAGACGTTTTGCGGTGTTTTCCGCATTGTCTTTTGCCGAAAGCACCAAAAACACGGGCGGTTTTCGGTGTTTCAGGGCATCGCAGACCATCGGGGTCCCCGTGATCAGCTTTCTCGCCCGTGCGCAAAGACCCAGCGCGTTTAGCGTTTTTTGCATTTCGGTTGCGCTCATTGGTCCATCGCTTCCATTTCGGCTTCCATCGCGTCATACACGGCCTCCGGGATCTCACATTCCAGATTGCGGTCGATGCGGTGGCTCTTCCGTGCGCGGCGCAGACATTTGAGATCGCGGCAAAGATAGGCACCGCGCCCCGATTTCTTGCCCTTGAAATCGAGGGAGATCTCCCCCTCGGGGCTTCTTACCACGCGCAAAAGCTCAATTTTGGGCTTGTGTTCGTTACACCCCAGGCATTGGCGCATGGGGATCTTTTTGATCTTTTTTTCCATATTTCATTCAAAGGACCGATCAATCGGCCTTGATATCTACCTTGTATCCGGTGAGGCGAGCGGCAAGTCGCGCGTTCTGCCCCTCCTTACCGATGGCAAGCGAGAGCTGATCGGGAGCCACCTGTACGCGGCAAGCGCGTTCACCGGTCATGGTTACCGCAATCACCTCTGCGGGAGCCAGCGCGGCGGCAATGTATTCCTCGGGCTTTTCGCTGTATTTCACGATGTCAACCTTTTCTCCGCGCAATTCGTCCACGATCGCGGCGATACGCGCGCCGTGGCTGCCGATGCAAGCGCCTACGGGATCGACGTCGGGATCACGCGACCACACCGAGATCTTGGTGCGCGAGCCGGCCTCGCGGGACACTCCCTTGACCATCACGATGCCGTCGGCGATCTCGGGGATCTCCAATTCAAACATCCGACGCACGAGTCCTGCATGCGCGCGGGAAAGCGTGACCACGGGTCCGCGGGATTCCTTGTTGACCTCCATCACGAAGACCTTGATCTTGTCGCCCACGTAGAAGCTTTCGCCGGGGATCTGCTCGGAGCGGAGCAGAACGGCGCGGCTGGTATCGGTTTCCAGAATCACGTTTCCGTTTTCGGGATCGATCTTGGATACGGTGGCCGTGATGATCTCCTCGTGCTTGGTTTCGTATGCTTCCTGCATCACGCGGCGTTCGCCCTCGCGGATGCCCTGAATGATCACAGATTTTGCGGCGGCGGCGCTGAGACGGCGGAAGTTTTTGGTTTTTACCTCGGTCTCCATCACCATACCGATCTTATATTTCTTTGCAACAGCCTTTGCGTCCTCCAGGGAGATCTGGGTCTCGGGGTTTTCCACCACCTCCACCACGTCCTTCTGCTGGTATACGCGCACGTCCTTCTTGTTGGGATCGATCAGGATGCGGACGTTGGTGTTGTTTCCGTATTCCTTTTTATAGGCGGAGATCAGGGCCGCCTCAATTTTTTCGATCATGTATTCCTTTGGAATGCCTTTTTCCTTTTCCAAAAGATCCAACGCGTTAAAAAACTCTGTGTTCATCTCATCATAAATCCTTTCTGAAATAGCTCCGCGAACAAGTTCCGTTGCGGAATGACGGAATATACCTGCTTCCTGTGTTGGGAAGCGTCAGTCGAAATCGTATTTGGTTTTGAGCGAGGCGACCGATGCACGGGGGAATTTCTGTTCCTCTCCGCTCTCTGTTTGGATCACCACGTTGTTTTCCTCGTCCAGACCCACCAGCACGCCAAGGTGGCTCTTGGAGCCGTTGATCGGCGCGTAGAGCCGCACCTCCACGTCCCAGCCCTCGCAGGCGTTGATCTGCATCTCGTTTTTCAGATCGCGCTCAATGCCGGGGGAGGAGATCTCCAGGTGGTAGGCATCGTCGATCGGGTCTGCCTCGTCGAGCAGAGAGTCGATCGCGCGGTGCATCCGCTCGCAATCGTCGAGGGTAATGCCTTCCTCACTGTCGATGGTGATGCGCAGGTACATATCGGCGCCTTCCTTGACGTATTCCACGTCCCAAAGGAAGTAGCCAAGTTCTTCGGCAAGGGGCTCCGCAATCTTTTTGACCGCGCCCACGATGCCGCCGTTACTTTTTTTCATCATAGCAGGCTCCGGGTCCTTTCTTTGTGAGAGATCGTTTGGAGTGCTTTCTCCAAAAAGGAAGAGTGGATTTGCTCAACCCACTCTCCAATCTACTATCCATTACACGGTGTATTATACCACACTTTTTTTGGGTTTGCAACCCCTTTTTATAAAAAAATGAAACTTTTTTGAAATTTTTGCGACTTTTTTGCGTGTTTTTTCGGATGAACAGGCCAAAACGGTGGGATCAGCTTCACTTGTTAAAGTCCTGAAGCAGGCTCCGCGCCCGTGCGCGGGGAATGTTGAAGCCGAAAAATCCCGTCTCCTCCTCCGCAAACGCGGCGGCAAAGTCGGCCAGGACAGCCTCGGTTTCTGTCAAAAGCGCACGCTCGTCATCGGTAGGTGTGTCAAGGGCATCCAGATGCCCGTACAGGCGACAGAGGGCGGGAACCGATGCCTCCCCGTAGGAGGCCGCGGTGGCAACGTCCACGCTCGGAAGGTCCCCTGCAAGATAGGCGTCCACGTTATAGGAGGCGATCATCCCGTCCACGTTCGGTACCGTGGCAAGCCCGAAAAAGACGAGGCACAGCACGAGGATCACGGGAACGATGCGGAGCTTTCGGAGAAACTGTGCCAGAAGCGTCACAAGGAAGCAGGCGGCAAGCAGCAGCATGATCAGCGAGGCGTAAACGCGCTTTTGCGTCAGGCCGTAGGAATCGATATAAAGCAGCATTTTTGAGAGCGCGGTGGCGATCAGGATCAGCGTTGCAAGCGAGAAAAGCACCGAATAGATCGCGCGCAGAATGCCTCTTTCTCCGGGCTTGCGGGAAATGAGCAGGTGGAACAGGAGCAGGATCGCGGCGTTGATCGCGCTGACCCAGCAGAGCTCAAAGAATCCGCTCCGCGCGTAATCGGCGTAGGTCAGCTGCTCGGGCAATTGATGGGTGAATGCCGAAACGTAGTAGCTCCATTGCGAGGCAAAAAAGATGGCGTATACGCCCAGGATCGGCGTAACGGCGGCGCAAAGCAGCGCCTTTGGCAGCACGTGGCAGTTGACGGAGTGGAAGGACTGCTCCTTGCCCCCGTTTTTTTCTTGCCGTTGCTTTGCTCCAAAGAGCGCGCCGAAAAGAACGATGGCAACCAAAAACGCGAGGATCAGATCGCCAATAAACTCAAATACGCCATCAAACGAGAAGGAAAAAAGCGATTCGAGCAGGTCGGTAAACTGCTCGTCATAGGAAAGCAGCAGGGTAACGATCGCGGTGGGGATCGCGGCAACCGCAATGCCGAGCAGCGCCCAGCCCACCGTGCGCATCACCGAGGAAACGCCGCGCTTGTTGCGGATCGGAAGGGCCTGGAACAGATGGTGCATCGAGCAAACGGGCAACCCGAACACCGCGTAAGACAGATGCAACAGACGGTGCTCACCGCCGAGGATCGGTCCCGAAAGACCGCTTGCGCAATACACGTAGTAGAAAAACGCGCAGACCAGGAAGAAAAACAGGAGGCGATGCGCGCCAACGTTGGCGTTGGTGAGCAATCCGAGCGAAAAGGCGCAGGCAACGGCGGCAAAGAAAAGGGAGGAGCGGCTCGGGCGGAGATGCGAGAGCGCGAGATAGGCGGTGCCAAATCCGAAGAGCAGACAGACCGCCAACATGACACCCAACGGGTGTTTCCAAACGGGCAGCGCGCGGATCAAAAGAAACCCGACGGCAATCGAGCTCCAGGCAAAGACCGAGTCCGGCAGGGAATACACCGTGCGTCGGTCAGGCGCGGGTTGGCCGTAAAAGAAGGTTCCTTGGATCCGGCTGAGCGTATCCGCATAGGGATTTTGCGAGCTTGGTTGGTTTTGCTGCGAGGGCGGTGTCTGAAAAGAGGACGGACCCTGCGGTTGATTCGGATGTTGATTCATGAGCTTCTCCTTTCATGAGTGAGGTGTGGTGTCCGACCGGTTGGCCGGTTCGTCGGGGAGATATTCCAGAATGTCGGAGGGCTGACAGTCGAGCGCACGGCAAATGGCGTCGAGCGTGGAAAAGCGGATCGCCTTCGCGCGGTTGTTTTTCAGGATCGAAAGGTTGGCCAGCGTGATCCCCACGCGCTCGGAAAGCTCTCCGAGCGACATCTTGCGCTTGGCCATCATCACGTCCAAATTGATCGTAATCATCGCACCACCTCAGACCGTAAGGTCATTTTCCGACTTGATGCGGGTGGCTTCCTCCAACGCGTCCTTTACCACGCGCAGGCAAAGCCCTACCAGACAAACGCCAAAAGCCACGCCCAGGGCCAGCTGAAAATGCACCGTAAGCAGAGCGAAGAGAAGTCCCTCTCCAAAGCAACACCAGGAGATGCATCCCAGCAAACGGGTGGCCTTTGCGGTGAAAATCTCTCCGCGGCGCACCGTAAGGAGCAGAAGGAAGAGAAGGATCACGGCGGCAAAGGCAACGGCAACCATGGCGTAGGCATCGATCAAAACCAGCGTGCGCGCGGTTTCGGTGATGCTTCCGCGAAACCCGAGGTTGTCGGTGACGTCGATCAGAGACGTGACGACCGGAGGGATGAAATACGTGAGAAGGCAAAGGGCGAGAAAAAACAGAGCGGTAAGGAACAAAGAGACGTTGATGGAAAAGCTTCGCCGTTTCATAAAAATCGGAACTCCTTTTTCGTTTTTTACAGGTTGGAAGGACACGCAACCCCTTCGGCTTGCCGACAAAGCGGTTTGCTCTGCCGAAAAAGACGGAAGGACCCCGCCCGCCTGTTTCCAAAGGCAGCGCAGAGGGGACGGTAGTCGGAAGAATTTCCAAATCCGTCTCCTGTACTGCCATTCTATCACAACACCGATCGTTTGTCAATACAAATTTATCGAAAAACAATAAATTTTAAAAATAATATAGAACAAGAATTAGAATAATTATAAAAATCAAGAAAAAGGGGGAGGGAGAACTCCTACTTTTGATTCTTTTCGCGCTCGCGCAGGAGAGGTTGGATCGCTCACGTCGCTTCGATGCTGTGCGCTGCCGCACCCCCTCGGGGCGGAGCCGCGGACGCTTTGCCGTTGCAAAGCCGGGCGGTTTTTTGCGGCAGATTTTGGGCGTGTACACAAAAATTGGAGGGATTGGAAGAAGAAAAGTGAAAAAAATGTGAAAATATTGAAGGAAAATGCGAAAAGGCCCTTGACAAACCGATGCAAAAATGGTATTATATCAATAAATATAGGTATCATTGTGCCTTGTGGCGGATTTTGGATGCTCTTTTCGGAGCAAACAAAGCCCGTCGCGAAAACAACAGACAAATCTTGACCGCTGAAATATGCGGAATCTGAAACAAAGAAGCGAGGTTTTGTTATGAAGATGTTCAACAAAGTTCTTGCCATTGTCCTCACCATTTTCACTCTGGTGTCTGCATTGCCCATGAGTGTTTTTGCGGATGCATGGCTTGATGTGGATGCCTCTACCAACGGCTCCTCCTCCAAGGTGCAGCTCACCCTGGATGCAGGCGCGATTGCCGACATCCTGGAGAAGGACGGGATCTCTCCCGCACTGCTCAAGGATCTGATGGCAGGCGTATCGGTGGACGTGGACGCGCTCAAGGAAGCGTTTACCGTCTCCGAGCTGCTTGAGATCATCCCGCGCGGATCTTGGCTTGAGATTTTCGACGTGGATGAGATCGTGGAGGCGATCGGCGTAGACACGTTGCGCAGCTACGTGAATCTGGCCGTTCTTGCCAAGGCAGCTGACACCGAAAAGCTTGGCGCGCTGATGGCAGAGCTGGGAGCCGAGGATCTGGATAAGATTCTGGACGTGGCAGCTCTGGTAGAAGGAAACTACATCAACGCCGATACGGTTGCAACCTACGTGAACGAGGATGCGCTCTTCGGTGCCGAGGGTCTGCTGACGCCTCAGGAAATTGAGGACATGATGATGGATATGCCCTTGGACGATCTGAAGGATTGCTTCCACTGGGCAAACTATAACAAGCTGATGGTGGAAGCCGGCATGGTACCCCCCGCGCTGCTTCCTCCCACTCCGCTGGACGGCTTCTATTGCACGAATGCCGCATTCTGGAACGATGACGAAACCCGCGAGAACTTGGTTGCTCTGCTGGAAACGGTAGATATGGCAACGCTCCAGAAGTATTCGAACCAGAAGAATATGGATCTGATTATGGCTACCGCTCCCATGCCCGAGGCAACCATAAAGGCTTTGTACTACGATGAAACGCTTGGCGCGTGGAGCGTAGAAAAGGTTGTTGCCGTGGCAATGGCAGGCGGTGCTTCCAAGGCAGACGCACTGGAATCGCTGCTTTCCCCCTCGTTCATTGACGTTCCTGCAATGACGGTTGATGGTGAGATCAAGGCGTCCTCCTTCGTGTCCTTTGCGGTTAGTGTGGGCGGTATATCGGCAATGGTTGGTGCGGATACCAAGGATTATATCGTTGTCAACGGCACTTCGGTTGGCCATCTGGCAGCTGAGGTTGGCGGCTACGGCGCGTTGATCAACTGCGTGGATCTGCAGGGCCTCTTTAAAGAGGTGAAGGTTGCCGACGTGATCGCGGCTGTGGATGCAGACGAGGATGCTTCGCTCGAGGACGTAGTTGACTTTGACGTTCTGATTGACGTGGTAGGCGTAACCGATCTGATCGACGTGGTCGGTGAGGGGAACGTGTTTGCAGAGCTCGACAACAAGGAGCTGTTTGAGATCCTTCAGCGCATTGACGTAAAGCAGTACGTCCTCCCCGTTCTCACTACCGTATTTGATAAGGTAATGAGAAACGTGGATAAGCTTACCGTAAACGGATTTGTGGTGGCTGAGGAAGACTATACCAAAACGCTTGCCTTTAACTCCGCAAACCTTGTAAAAGCATTTGCTTCGCTGATTCCTACGCTGGATGAGTTTGCATCCATCGAGGACGGCAAGCTGGTATCGATGAACGTGGAAATGGTTTACACCGTGGACGGAACCATCGATCAGAAGAAGACCAAAAACGTGACCTTCGAATTTGTAGTAGAGGGTGACCTGAGCCGTTTGCAGAATGCAGCTGCAAAGCTTGATACGCTTCTCAAAACCTACATTAATAAATTTGATATTTCCGGTGGCGTTCTGACCCTGGACGTAACCGCTCCTTCGGTTCTTACCAAGCTGTATGCAAGAGTGCTGGATGCCGATAAGCTTCCCGCTGCTCTCAAGGAAAAGCTGGTTGCCATTCCCACCCTCAGCGGTGACGATGCAGTGGCTATGATGGAGAGCCTGACCTTTGAGGAGATCGTTGCACTGCTGGATGCGGTAGAGCCTACCAAGTTGTACAATGCACTGCTCAACATCAGCTACGTACAGGTAGCCGTTGACAAGGTTGGCGATAAGCTGGGCTACAACCTCGCAGACGTGACCCTGGATGATATGCTGAACGCTGCAGCAAACGTTCCCAGCGTGGAGCGCATTTGCGAAGTGATCGAGAACAAGGTTGGCGTTGATGTTATGAAGTACATCGAAACCTTGGCGATCAAGGCCGATGATCTGGTGGACCGCGCAGAGAAGATCTCCGCCGTTCAGAAGATCCTCGACAAGGTTGGCGCGAAGCTGAACGTGGATCTCTCGGCAATCTCCGCAGCAGAGATCGTGGACCGCGCAAAGGATGCTCCCATCTCCGAAACGGTCTCCAACGCGATCGCTTCCAAGATCGGTGTGGACGTAAAGGCAGTTCTTGAAACCTACACCGCAGATGAGCTTTACCAGATCGCAGTTGACAAGGCTGCAGAGAAGGAAGGCGTATATAATAAGGTAAAGAACTACGTTCTCGCAATTGCCGATAAGCTCCCCGATGAGCTGATGTCGATCTGCATCGGTAATGCATACGACAAAAACGGCGTATTCAATGTAGACGAGAAGGTTACCTTCAATGCCAAGGCACTGGTGGAAAAGGTGATCAATAAGGTTGCTGAAAAGGTCGATGCAGTTTCCGGCGTAAAGGCTCTGCTTGATCGCATCAACGGCGGCACGATCACTCTTGGCGCAAACCTTACGGTTCGCTTCCAAAACCTGTATGAGGTTACCTATATGAGTCGCGATGGCCTGACCCCGCTCTTCAAGGCATACCTGCCCGTTGGCGCAGACCTCGACGTATTCAAGAACAACCCCGGCGTTACCGGATATGAGTTTGTTGCATGGACCGATGCGGACGGTAACGAGGTTACCAAGATGCCCGCAGAGGATTTCACGGTATATGCAGACCGTAACATGGTGCAGGTTACCTTCAAGGATGAGGCCGACAACACGGTTGGCGTGATCATGATGGAACAGGGTGACACGCTCGGCAAGTATGCAGATCAGCTGGCAGCAATTGCCGGCAAGATCGATCTTTCGAACACGGCTCCCGTAAATCCCCTGCTCTTTGACGAGTACACCGTTGCTTGGTATGAAAAGACCGAGAGCGGCGTTGCAGGTCGCGTATTTGCAAGCACCAAAATCGATGCAGACCTGACGGTAGTGGGAACCCCCGTTCCCGATTACTTCCTCCGTTTTGACGGAGAGGTAGATTATGACGTTACCGAAAACAACGGCGCGTACGTCATCACCGTAAAGGGTGACATGCCCGAGGCCTTTGTATTGGATCTCGACTATGCACACCTGCTCAAGCGTGCAAACTCTTCGGCAAAGGTTTCGCTGAAGATCTCCTCCGCAAAGGACGGCTACGATTTCGTTACCTTTGAGGATGCAACTCTGGCACAGCTCCACGGAAATGCAAGAAATTCCGTATTCTTCAGCTATGAAACGGCTGACGGCGCTCCCAAGTCCTTCGCAGGCACCGCTTATGCAAAGGCAAAGGGCGTTGACTTCTACTCCTTCGAGCTCCTCGTGGACGGCAATGAGTTCACCAAGGGCTTCAAGGCTCCCATCCGCATTCAGGTTCCCTATGCAAATGCAACCGCCAACTCGCTCTACCAGGCCGTTCGCGTTCGCACCATGAAAAACGGTGTTCGCGAGGCTGTGGACTGCGACGTGGTAACCGTGGGCGGTGAGAATTACGTATGGTTTGATGCAATGCACTTCTCGGATTTCGCAGTTGCAACCGAGGCGCGCCTGAACCTGGAGATCACCGACGGCACCAATCCCGTGGACGGCTACATGAAGAATGCCGCCAGCGAGGATGGCTACTATCCGATCGGCGAGAGAATCACCCTTGCATTTGTAGTTCCCGGTTATAAGATCGTAAGCATCGTTTCGCAGATCCCCGGCAAGGCTGAGGTAGAGCGCAACAACGGCGAGAGCGTGATCATGACCGAAAACGGTTTGGATGTTACCGTAACCGTTGAGCTGACTGATTTCTACATTTATTACTATGTAAACGGCGAGCTGCAGAACGATCTGACCCAGAACTACACCATGTCTCAGGTCAACGCGTTCCTTGCAGACACCAACAACAAGCCCGTGGACTTCCTGGCCGACTTTGCAACCGCTGTGAAGGACGTTACCAATGTTCCCGCCGGTTATGAAAAGGCAGGCGAGTGGGGCGGCTTTACCGGCGAATTTGGTATTGCAAACATGTATCTGTACGCAGATTGGGAAGCAACCAAGTACACCGTAGAGTTTGTTGGCGCAAAGACCTTTACCGACGTTACCGTTGAGAACTATGCAACCCTCGTTACCGAGCCTGCCGTTCCCGCACAGGAAGGCAAGATGGGCGTTTGGGAAGCATACGATCTCTCCAAGCTGGCAACCAATGCCGTAAACGGCACGTACAAGATCAACGCAAAGTACGACACCGTTCTGAGCTACAACGTATCCCTTGGCAACAACGTAACGGTTGATGCCACCAACGGCAAGGCCGCTTACGGAACCACCGTAACGGTAACCGTAGATACCACCAACTACAATCCTGCATTCTACGATGCAAAGATCGTGGTAACCAAGGATGCCGACGGCTCCGAGGTTCCCGTTGAAAACGGCGCATTCACGATGCCCGCTGGCAACGTGCACGTATCGGTAGAGTTTGAGCCCAAGGAGATCTCCTACAAGATCAACGGCACGGAATACACCGGCGTTTACGGCGAAACCGCTTCTTACACGGTTACCGTGAAGATCGGTGAGGTTCTCACCTCCGTTCCCGCAAGCTGGGTAGTTGCTTCCTACACCTCCGATGCTTCCGCAACCAAGACCATCGTTTACGAGTTTGTTGTTGCTGAGGCAGACGCTTCCTACACGGTTGAGATCGACGACGCAATGATCGCGCTCTTCAAGATCGTAAACGGAAAGCTGTTCAGCGGCGAGGGGAATCCCGAAGCAACCCAGAAGAACGTAACCTTTAAGGAGTGGTCTGAGACCGTTGCAAACTCCCTGAGCTTTGCAATGTTCACGATCACCAGAACCCAGTCCTTCCTGTGGCTGTGGATCCTGCTCGCAATCCTGCTCCTGATCCTCATCATTGCGGTTCTGTACTACCTGTACATCACCGGCAAGATCAAGAGACCTCTGTTCCTGTTGCGCTTTGTAACCTGGGTAGTTGGACTCTTCTTCGCTCTGTGCCTGGCTATTTCGGGTCTTGGACTCAAGATCGCAAAGCTGTTTGGTAAGAGTGACGATCCCGATGATTACGGATTTGAGAAGGAAGAGCAACCCGAAACGGCTCCCGTAGCCGATGCAGAGGCAGAAGCTGAAGCAACTGCAGAAGCAGAAACCGAAGTAACCGCAGAGGACGTTGCACTTGCAGCAGCTGCTGCAGAAGCTGCAGAAACTGCAGAAACTGCAGAAGTAGCGGAAGAAGCACCCGCTGAGGCTGCCGAGGAAGCACCCGTTGAGGCTGCTGAAGAAGCACCCGTTGAGGCTGCTGAGGAGGCACCCGTTGAGGCTGCTGAAGAAGCACCCGT
>JAFVOP010000072.1 GCA_017505745.1 Clostridia bacterium | reverse complement strand
GCTTCGCTTCTCAATTTGAGCAACGCTCAAATTGCCGTAGCGGCAACTGATGTTCGCTCTAAACGGTATAGCCGCGATGCTCTCGCTACCATTTTGGGTCCGCTTCCCAAAATGGTCCACAAGATAGTTTTTACATGGAAATTTTATGTTTTTACGTTAACAGTGCTTTTGGGAAAGAAGGGGCCCCAACGTGCTTGCACGTTTTACCCCATTCCAAGAACTTCCAGAGCATTTTTCATTGCTAAATTACCGGCTTTGGTGCGCGATAGATAAACAATAGCTCCATAAAGTTCGCTTTGATGTAGAACGCACTCTGTTTTACGCGAACGGAGTTGATAAGAAAACAACGCCTACGGCCCCGCATGTGCGGCAAGCCGTAGGCATTGTTTTTTATTGATTCTGCAGCTGTTGCCAGATCGCCTCTGCCGTATTGGCAATGGCGTTGGCCTCCTGTGGCTTGCAGGTGTTCAGCTTCTGCTTTTTGGGAAGACCCCACACGTTACACAAACGCGGACCGATCCATTCGCTCGGTGCGGTATCCTCAAATACGCCGCGCAGGATCGAAAGACAAGCGCGCCGCGGCCTCATAAAGATCACCTTCATCGGGTGTCGGATCATGGCGTAGATCCACTTGGGATAGTGCGCGGTGATATTGGTGAGCGTAATACCCGGATGCGTTACGGCATATCCCTTTCCCTCGCCGTAAAGCGCATACATAGCAAACATCAGGTAGCGTTTGGCGTTCCCATAGACCTTGCTTGATTGCGTACGGGTGGAAAAATCAACGTCCTGCGGGTCGATCTTGGAATAGTTGTGCGCAATGCTCCCCACCGCCACCACGCGGCCTCCCCTTTCCTGCAGAACAGGCTGCAAGGCGCGCGCCATATAATAAGGCGAAACGAAATTGATCTGAAAGACGTTTTCAAATCCCGTATCGCACCGATGGCGCGGAATGTGGTAGACTCCCGCATTGAGGATCAGAACGTCGGGCGGTGTGCGTTGGAGCTGCTCGGTCACCTCCTTGACCGATGCAAAATCCTCCATGTCCACGCGCAAATGCGAGGCGTGCAGGCGCGGATACTCGCTTTTCAGCTCTTCGATCAGGGCGTTGGATTTTGGAGTGTTGCGATCCAAAAGAAGCAAGGATGCGTCCAAGGATGCAAGATGGCGGCAAAGCTCTCGGCCAATGCCTCCCGTGGCGCCGCTGATGGCAACCGTTTTGTGGGCGAGTGAGGTGGTATTTCGTTGGATCCATGTTTCCGTGCGCATCGTGTTCCTCCGCAAGCAAAAAATCCGACAATCCCTCGAGCTACCAACCGCCTTATTGAAGATCCAAAGCTCAATAAACAGCGCAAATCGGTTAGCCGCTTTTCTCTTTGACACCACAGGCGCAAAGAGAAAAGTTATCAAAAGAGAACCGCCGATTCCGATATTTCGCGCTCCGCGGAGCGCGAGGAGGCTTCCGCAGCCTCCACTGCGCAAGCTTTTGAAAAAGCTTGACCAAAACTTTCATCAAAATGACACCGTTTGTTTGCAATCAGGGGCATTGCTCTCGGCAATGCCCCTTTGGTCATTTTATTTCAATTCGCCAAGGTAATATTTCTTCTTGCCGCGGCGCACCACCAGGTACTTGCCTGCCAGGCAGGAATCGGCGTTGATCTCGGTGTTCAGGTCGCGCACCTGCTCGCCGTTGAGAGAAAGCGAGCCGTTGGAAAGAAACTCGCGCGCCTCACGCTTGGAGGAGCAGATCTTGGCCGCTACCAAAACGTCCATGATGTTGCCGCCCGAAGTTTCAAAGTGCGGCACGTCCTTCAGTCCCGCCAGCAGATCCTGTACGGAGATCTCCTTGATATTGCCCGCAAAGAGCTGCTCGCTGATCTTCACAGCCGACTCATACGCGCCCTCGCCGTGCAGATCGTTCAAAATCTCCTCGGCCAGCTTCTTTTGCGCCAAACGCTTCTCGGGAGCCGCGTTATGCTCGGCCTCGATCGCCTCGATCTCCTCGCGCGAGAGGAAGGTGAGACGCTTGAGGTATTCGATCACCATGCTGTCCTCGGAGTTGAGCAGGAACTGGTAAAGCTGGTAGGAGCTGGTCTTATTCTTGTCCAGCCAAACGGCGTTGCCCTCGCTCTTGCCAAACTTGTTGCCGTGCGAATCGGTCACCAGCGGCATGGTCATGGCGTAAACCTCGTCGCCCGTGGTTTTGCGGATCAACTCGATACCCGTGGTGATGTTGCCCCACTGGTCGGAGCCCGCCACCTGCAGATCCACGCCGCGGTTCTCATGCAGGTACTTGAAATCCAGCCCCTGAATGAGCATATAGGAGAACTCGGCGTAGGAAATGCCGCTTTCCATCTGACGGCGGATGAGATCCTTGGAGAGCATATAGCCCACGTTGATATATTTTCCGTAATCACGGAAGAATTCGATCACGTTGATATCCTTTACCCAGTCGTAGTTGTTCACCACCTCGTAGGGGAAGATCGTTTGCAGCTGCTTTTTCAGGCACTCGTAGTTGTGCATGATCTCATCGCGGTTGGAAAGCTTGCGCTCCACGGTTCCGCGCGGGTCACCGATCAGGCCCGTTGCCATGCCGACCAGAAGCAGAGGGGTGTGTCCTGCGGCGGCCAGACGGCGCGTGATGAGAAAGGACGAATAGTGTCCCAGATGCAGGCTATCCGCCGTGGGGTCGGTGCCGATGTAAAAGGTCATCCCACCCTCGTTCAATTTATCGATCAGCTTCGGATCGGAGATATCCTGGATCAGACCTCTCCATTTCAGATCCTCGTAAAGTGTCATATTCGACCTCCTGTGTGTTGTCTGTCAATTATCCTGTCAATTATATCACGAAAAAGCGCGTTCGTCAAGTTCTTTTTTTAATAAACGCAAAGATGAAGGGTCTGCCCGTCAAAAACAAGCTGTTCCTCGTCAAAGCAGTCCCAATTTCGGTTTGCAAAATGCGCGGCGTATACCTGTCCGTCGGGCGGGGACTCCACAAATGCCCGTCCAAGGATCACGTTCATGTGGTCCACGTCACTCCAATCCTTGGAAAAGGCGCGGACGTTTGAGTCTCCCAGATACAAAACTCCCGGATTGTGCTTGGTAATGGCGGCGTCGTGATAGATGCAAACCGTAAGGATCTCCTCCCCCGTTTGCGCTTCGTAGGCCTCGATCAAGGTGCCGATCCGTTCGCAAAGCTCTTCATCCAGCGCGTTATTGCGCAGTCTGCTCCACGCCACGGCTTGGAAAAAGACGAAATTCAAAAGCAAAACGCCCGTCAAAACGCCGCACGTCAAGCGCGCCGTGCGCTTCTTCGGGGAAGCCACGGGCTCCGTGTCCCCGGGCGTTGCCGGGCGCAACACAAGCAACGGAAGCGTTCCGAGCAGAGTCCCAAGCGGATACAGGACGCGGCACGGGAACCATACCTGCGAGGGGGCAACGAATAAAAACGGAACGAAGGTAACGACCAATCCCCCCAAAACCGTCAACGCAACCGGAACAAACAGGCCAAGCGACACACGGCTCCAAAAACAGCCTCGCTTGAGACGGTCGGTGAAAAGACCACATAAAAGGAACAGCAGAAAGAAGCCGAGCAGATAAAGCAGCACCGAGGCGATCGGGCCGGCAAACGCGAACACGCCTTGCAAATTGGAGAATCGGATCCCCTCCCCTACGCGTTGGCTTCCGCCGATCCATTTGAGAAACAGGAAATTCGGAAGAGCGCCCACGCCGTAAACCGCAACGGCCAGCCATAAATTCCGAGCCGCCTGCTTCACGCTTTTGGCGCAAAGAAGCGCAAACGGAACGGCAAGCACGGCAAACGCGCCGGGCAATGTCTGGTAGGTAAACGCGGCAACGGCAAGGCAAAGGCAAGACAGTGCAAGCCATTGCCATTTCCCCTCCCACACGCGCACCAAGCACCAAAGCGCCAACACACTCATGCAAAGCGCAAGCATAAAGTATCCCTTTTCGATAAAGAGAAAATATTCCACCGCCAAGGGGTTGAGGAGCGTAAAAAAGGCCAAGGGATAGGCAACCGGCGCGCTCACCCACCGCAGCAACAGCTTGGCAAGGAAAAAGATCGCCAGCGGCGCAAAGACCAGCGCAAGCAGAAGAGAGACGTAATAAAAGCCGCCGATCTGCGGCCAAAGGGTGTCAAACAGATAGAACGCCGCTGCAGACACCAGCCGTCCGTTTTGAAACATCGAGTCGCCAAACGCCTCCATGCCCACCTGCTCGATCGTATAGGTGTCGGTGGCGTATTCCATCTTCAAAAACGGAAAGCAAAAGAGAAAAACCGCCAAAAAGGACAGTGCAAACCACACACGGTCGGTCATTTTGAAAAAATTCAGGTTCCATCTTTTCCTTCGTCCCATTTCTCTGCCTCCTGTTTTCCATCGTTGCCACCATTGTATCACGAAAAATGGGATTCGTCAATACGGTGAAATGCAAAAAAACGGTTCGTTGCGTGCAACGAACCGTTTTCTGTTTCAACCAATTTATTTCAACTCATACCCGTATTCGAGCGCCGCCTCGGTAGCGCAGCGCTGTGCCAGGGCCACACGCTCCTCGCTCACGGCCACGTCGAAATCGCGGAAGCTGTTATTGTCCACACGCTTGCCGAAGAACACCTCGTACCACAGGCAGGAGAGCATATAGCGCGTCACGCCGATGCTGCAATGGAAGCCGTCGCGATAGGTAACGTCGCCCAACTCATCGTAGAGCTTGCACATGGCTTCGAGAGACGGAATGATTCCGTCGGCACGGATCGCCTCGGCTGCCTGCTTGTAGGCCGCGCGAACGGCCGGGATCATCTGCTCGCGGTTTTCAAACGCGGTCTTCTGGAATCGCGTGCAGCCCTCGGCAAACGACCAGGTCATCTGCAAATAAAGCTTTGCCGCGGGAGCCATCTTGCGCACGTAGTCAGCAAGGGCGTTGATATAGGGATAGTAGGTCTCGGCGCTGCCCGAATCGGGGCTGCATTGCTGGGTGACCACGTAGTCCCATTCGTCCGAGAGAAGCGCTTCCTTTAAGGAAACATGCAAGCCGGTGCTGACGCCGTTGAACTGGTACACGTATGCCTTTTCCTCGCTGATCATGTTGCGGTAATGGCGGTAGAGACTGCATCCGCCGATGAAAAGCATTGCCACCTTCACCTCGTCTTTTGCCGCGCGCGCGATGCCGTACAGATAACGGACGGCGTCCTCGCCAAAGCTGTTTCCGATCACCAATATTTTTTTCATCCTTCGTTCCTCCGTAAAGTCAGATTCCAGGAGTAATTATAGCATGCTCTCTCGGGTTTGTCAATTATAAAAGCGAGACATTCTTATAAAAAAGAGACGTCTTTTTCTAAAAAATCGCAATGAAAAAAGTTACTTTTTTGTAAAAACAGAGCTCCGTCTCACAAAAATCTGTTATAATAAATAGAGAAATCTGATTTTTTTGATGAAAGGAATCAAATCCATGCGAAAAAGCCGCACCTCAAACGCTCCGCAACCGGAGAACTCCCCCACCTACTCCAAGCGCTACGCCGCCACCGTGTTATCGATTGTGTCGGTGCTTCTTTGCGTGCTGGCCGCGGTGGGAGCCATCCTGTTCCGCGACTATTTCTCCATGGATAACCTCGATCGGTTGCAGGCCTTTGTAGCCGAGCATTGGATCGTAGGAGGCTTGCTCTTTGTGGCGGTGTGCATCATCCAGGTGGTGATCGCGCTGATTCCCGGCGAGGCGGTGGAAATTGCGGCGGGCGTGATCTTTGGCGCGTGGGGCGGCGCCCTGCTCTGCCTGATCGGCGCGATCCTCGGCAGTATCCTCGTATTGCTCCTGGTGCGAAAATTCGGACGTAAATTCGTGGAGGCTCTCTATCCGCGTGAGAAGATCGACGCGCTCCCCATCCTGAACAATCCCAAGCGGAGAAATGCCCTGATCGCCCTGCTCTTCTTCATTCCCGGCACCCCCAAGGATCTGCTCACCTACGTCATCGGTCTCACCGACGTCAGCATCCGCCAGTACGTTCTGCTCACCACCGTTGCGCGCATTCCCTCAATCCTGATGTCCACGGTGGGCGGCGATGCCTTCGGTGAGGGTAAATTCTTCAAGGGGCTCGTCATCTTCGGAGCTACCGCGCTCGTCAGCGGCGCGGGGTACCTCATCTATCTCTTGATCCAAAAAAAATCAAACAAAAAATAAATGGAACAAGCCCGTTAAAAAATGGATTGTTCCAAGCGAAAAACACCTCTCTGCATTTGGGGTGTCAAGGTCTAATATGTTTACCGCCGAGAGTAACCGTTTGGTCGCTCTCGGCGGT
>JAFVOP010000071.1 GCA_017505745.1 Clostridia bacterium | reverse complement strand
TGAAGGCAAGCGCGGTATGCCCCGTCCCCGTCCTCCGTTCCCTGCAGTGAAGGGTCTGTTCGAAAGACCTACCGTCCTCAACAACGTTGAGACCTACGCAAACATTCCTCAGATCATCCTCAAGGGTGTGGATTGGTTCCGTTCCATGGGTACCGAAAAGTCCAAGGGAACCAAGGTATTCGCTCTCGGCGGTAAGATCAAGAACACGGGTCTTGTAGAGGTTCCTATGGGAACCACGCTCCGTCAGATCATCGAAGAGATCGGCGGCGGTATCCCCGGCGGCAAGAAGTTCAAGGCTGCTCAGACCGGTGGTCCTTCCGGCGGATGTATTCCTGCGCACCTGATCGATACTCCCATCGACTACGACAACCTGCTGGAGATCGGCTCGATGATGGGTTCGGGCGGATTGATCGTTATGGACGAAGACAACTGTATGGTTGACATCGCTCGCTTCTTCCTCGACTTTACGGTGGATGAATCCTGCGGTAAATGTACCCCTTGCCGTGTTGGTACCAAGAGATTGCTTGAGATCCTTGATAAGATCATTGCAGGTAAGGGCGAGCTCGAAGACCTCGACCGTCTCGAGGAGCTCTCCAACTATATCAAATCCGCATCCCTTTGCGGTCTGGGCCAGACGGCTCCGAACCCCGTACTGTCTACGCTCCGTTACTTCAGAGACGAGTACGTGGCACATATCGTGGACAAGAAGTGTCCTGCCGGCGTTTGCAAGAGCCTGCTGAGCTTTGTGATCGATGCAGATAAATGTATCGGTTGCGGCATGTGCGCAAAGCAGTGTCCTGCATCCGCAATTTCGAGAACGGATTATGTGGCTCCCGGTCACAAGCTGGCGTCCTTCAAGATCGACACTGCGAAGTGCGTGAAGTGCGGTGCTTGTCTGCCCACATGTAAGTTCAAAGCTATTTCCAAAGTTTAAGAAAGGAGAATTGTGGACAATGGATATGATTAATGTAAAAATTAATGGCGTCGAGTATTCGGTTGCCAAGGGTTCCACGGTTCTGGAAGCCGCAAAAGCAGCGCATATCGATATTCCTACGCTCTGCTACCTGAAGGATATTAACGAGATCGGTGCATGCCGTCTCTGCTTGGTTGAGGTCGCTGAAATGCGCGGCCCCGCTCTGGGCCCCTGGCGCATGGTTACCGCTTGCGTGTATCCCTGCACCGAAGGAATGGAGATCAAGACCAATACTCCCAAGATTGCCGCATCGCGCAAGATGAATCTGGAGCTGTTGCTCTCCAACCACAACCAGGATTGTCTCTCTTGCGTTCGTTCCACCAACTGCGAGCTGCAAACGCTCTGCCGTGAGTACGGCGTGACCTCCTCCAAGTTCGTTGGTGAAAAGACCGAGTCTGTGATCGATGCAAAGAGCCCCATCATCCGTGACAACAGCAAGTGCGTGCTCTGCCGCCGTTGCGTTGCAACCTGTGCAAAGGTTCAGGAGATCGGTGTCATCGGCGCAAACAACCGCGGATTTGATACTTATATCGGTTCCGCTTTCGGTGATGCTCTTGAAAGCACCTCCTGCATCAACTGCGGACAGTGTATCGTTGCATGTCCCGTTGGCGCTCTCTACGAGAGAGACGATACCGATGCCGTATTTGCCGCTCTGGAGGATCCCACAAAGCACACCGTGATCTGCACCGCTCCTTCGGTTCGCGCGCAGATCGGCGAGTGCTTCGGCTATGAGCCCGGCACCGACTGCGAGGGCAAGATGGTTGCCGCTCTCAAGGCTCTCGGCTTTGACGGCGTGTACGATATGAACCTCACCGCAGACCTGACCATCGTTGAGGAAGCAAACGAGCTTCTCGGCAGAATCCAGAACAACGGCACTCTGCCCATGATCACCTCCTGCTCGCCCGGATGGATCAAGTACTGTGAGCACTATTTCCCGGAATTTACCGAGAACCTTTCCACCTGTAAGTCTCCTCAGCAGATGTTCGGTGCAGTTGTGAAAACCTACTATGCACAGAAGATGGGATGGGATCCCAAGGATATCGTAATGGTTTCCGCAATTCCCTGTACCGCAAAGAAGTTTGAGGTTGGCCGTCCCGACCAGTCCGCAGCAGGTGTTCCCGACGTTGACTACGCGATCACCACGCGTGAGGTTGGCAGAATGATCCACAAGGCAGGCATCAACTTCCGCGCTCTCGACGACGCGAAGTTTGACGATCCTTTCGCAATCGGATCGGGCGCAGGCGCGATCTTCGGCGCAACCGGCGGTGTTATGGAAGCTGCTCTCCGCTATGCTGCAGAAGTGATCCTGGGCAAGAAGCTGGAGAAGGTGGACTTCACCGAGGTTCGTGGCGTGGAAGGCATCAAGACCGCTTCCTACAAGCTGGGTGATCTGACTGTAAACGTAGCCGTTGCCTCCAGCACGGGTATGGCAAAGAAGCTGCTCAACATGGTAAAGGCAGGCGAGCTTGACGTTCAGTTCATCGAGATCATGGGATGCCCCGGCGGATGTGTCAACGGCGGTGGACAGCCCATTCAGCCCGCATCGGTTCGTATGAATATGGATCTGCGCGCAGTTCGTGCGGCTGTTCTGTACAACGACGATGCAAACGACAGTCTGCGCAAGTCGCAGGATAACCTGGCCGTTCAAAAGCTGTATGACGAGTTCTTCGGTGCTCCCAACAGCCACAAGGCACACGAGATCCTGCACACCTCCTACGTTAAGAGAGGGTTGTACTGATCTGAACAGATCATAATCTCAGGGGGAATCCTTCTTCAGGGAAGGATTCCCCCTGCTTTTGCTTAAAAAAATGTAAAAAATGAGCCGATCCGCAATGGGGATCGGCTCATTCGGCTTATCAAATTGTACAGATATCAAGCGGAGTACAGTCTCTTCATTTTGTCCGCAAATTCCTCGACGTAAGCATTGTCGGGGGTCGGGAGGAGAAGCTTTTCATTTTCTCCGTAGGTAATCACGATAAAGCAGGTTTTTGCGCGGAACTGGTTCTTTTCACCGGTTCCAACGAAAAAGGACTCTCGCTCTACCGTGATATCTTGAATCGAATCAAAGGGAATATCAAAGGTTTGTTGGGCTTTTTCATCCGAAACCAGGGAAAAGGTCATTTTTTTCAGATAAAAAGCATCCTTGAGTACGATTGCTTTTGCATAGGTATATTCAGAAGAGATCAGCGAGGCATCTTTTTTCTTTTTAAAATACAATCCTCGACGCATCTCATAGCCGCCAAATTCAATTTCCTCGGGGGTGTTCGGGACTCTTTTATGAAGGGTATGGTCATTTTCCAACTCCGGAAAGGTTATTTTTTGGCAATTCTTTTTGACGTAATCGTTAGCCATGGTCTCATTTCCGCGCCCGATATTCCCGTATAAAAACATTGGCAACCCAACGGTGAGGAGGAGCAACGTGATCGGGAACGGAATGGGGTAGGAAGTGGAAAGCCAAAGGAATAGGGCTCCCAAGGCCAACAGTCCAACGCCAACGGCTCCGGCTCCGTCCCATTTTTTAAAATAATTCAGCAGTTTTTTTTGCTCATCCATTGTTTTTCTCCCTTAATGTTCGATGTTTGTTTCGTCATTCGTCTCATAAAAGTCCTTAATTTCGGCACCCAATAGCTTTGCCAGCTCGTCCAAAATCAAAATGTCGGGGCAGGATTGTCCGCATTCCCACTTGGAAACCGCCTGTACAGAGACACAAAAATGATCAGCCAGCTGTTTTTGTGTCAGGTTCTTTTTGTGTCGCAAAAAAGCCAGTCTGCGACCGAATTCTTCCATGGTCAACACTGTTTTCTCCTTGTTTTGAAAAATAAAAAACGGGGTATCAATATGAAACATGCATACGGATACCCCGCAAAACACGGAGCTTTACAGGCATAGCCACAATGGAATCGTGCCCGGCCTTGTTACCGAGCGGGGGATACCTTTGAGGCGAGTGTAAAAGATCCGTTGTTTGTTTTGATAGACATGCAACCGCCTCCTTTCTTTGAAAATTTGCATCCAACCTCGGTTGTACTTCCCAAGATATTCCGCAAGGTTAATTATAGCAGAATTTTTAAGACTTGTCAATCAATTAACGGTTGATTTTTAAAAAAAAGAAAAAAATTCAAAAAGAATATTCACCTTTTTCGAATTGTAATTTTTTTTCTTGCATTTTATAAAAAACTGTGGTATAATTGGTACAAAAATAAACAACTGCATATACGTGCAGGAAAGGATACTGAAAAATGAAGGATTTATCCAGAAATTTAACCATGCTTTGCGATTTTTATGAATTAACCATGAGCAACGGGTATTTTGCATGCGGAATGGCGGATAAGATCGTATATTTTGACGTTTTCTACCGTAATAACCCCGATCACGGCGGTTTTGCCATTGTGGCAGGATTGGAGCAGGTTGTTGAATACATCAACGATCTCCGTTTTACGGAGGAAGATATTGGATTTCTGCGCACTAAAAAATGCTTTTCCGAGGAGTTTTTGGAGTTTTTGAGAAACTTTTCCTTCCGGGGCGATATCTGGGCCATCCCCGAGGGATCCGTGGTGTTCCCGGGTGAGCCCTTAATGATCGTACGCGGACGCGCAATTGAGGCACAGTTTATTGAAACTTATGTGCTGATGATGCTCAATCACCAGTCGTTGATCGCCACAAAGGCAGCTCGCTTAACGCGCGCCGCAAAGGGAAGATCCATCAGTGAGTTTGGATCCCGTCGCGCGCAAGGAGCCGATGCAGCAATTCTGGGCGCACGCGCGGCGTATATCGGCGGATGCAATGCCACGGCTTGTACGATCACAGACGAAGCGTACGGTGTTCCCGCCACGGGTACGATGGCGCACTCCTGGGTACAGATGTTTGATACCGAATACGAGGCCTTCAAAACCTACTGTGAAATCTATCCAAACAATGCCACGCTTCTGGTAGATACCTATAACGTCCTGGAGTCCGGTATTCCCAACGCGATCCGCGTTTTCAATGAGGTGCTGGCGCCTAAGGGGATCCGCAAGTGCGGTATCCGCATCGACTCAGGCGATATTACTTATCTGACAAAAAAGGTGCGTAAAATGCTGGACGATGCCGGTTGGACCGAATGTAAGATCGTGGTTTCCAACTCCCTTGACGAGTATATTATTCGCGAGTTGATCCGCCAAGGGGCAGAGGTGGATGCATTTGGTGTGGGCGAGCGTCTGATCACCGCAAAGAGCGATCCCGTGTTCGGCGGCGTGTATAAGCTGTGCGCCATAGAGCGGGAGGACGGCTCGATCCTACCCAAGATCAAGATCAGTGAAAATGTTGGAAAGATCACTACGCCGCACTTTAAAAAGGTTTACCGGTTGCGTGGGCGTGATACCGGAAAGGCCGAGGCAGACCTGATCTGTGTTTGGGATGAAACCGTGGATGACACTCAACCGTTGGAAATTTTTGATCCCGAGTATACCTGGAAACGCAAGACATTGGAGAATTTTACGGCTGAAGAGCTGCTTGTACCGATCTTCAAAAACGGAGAGCAGGTTTATCAGCTTCCTGCATTGGCGGATATCCGTATGCATTGCGCCAATGAAATTGCCGGGATGTGGGATGAGGTCCGCCGATTCAGCAATCCTCACAACTACTATGTGGATCTTTCGCAAAAGCTATGGGATATCAAACACGAAATGCTGAAGTCCCGCGCCGGAGCTGCAGTAAAAAACAAATAAAAGAAGGGCTCAAGAAGGAAAATTCTTTGCGAATTTTCCTTCTTTTTTGTGAAAAAATCATCTTTTTTTGTGAAAACCTATTGGATTTTTGAAATTAGTATGATATAATTATATATAATCATCTTTATTTGATTGATGTTGGGATATAAATTCATATTTTGACGGGAGGTTACGGAAAAATGGATGTGCTTCAAACGGTATGGAATGCAATTTCGAATTTTACGGTTCAATACGTTGCCAACCCGATTCGAACCATGGGCGTTTGGGATGTGGTGGATCTTCTGGTCCTTGCCGTTGTGCTGTATCAGGTGTACCGCTTTACCCGAAATCGCAGAGCCGGACGTGTGCTGTTCGGCCTTGGCGCAGTATTTGTTTGTTGCCTGATCATTCTGGCGTTGAAGCTTCCTGCACTGTCCTATATCGTCCGTCTTTTGTCCGCAACCGCATTTTTCTGTATCATCGTTATTTTTCAACCTGAAATTCGCGATATGCTGGAGCATTTTGCCAATATCACGGTTTTAAATCCGCGAAGCAATACGGTTTCGCGTAAAAAGTTTGCACTGGCAAAGTCGGTAGTGGACGAAACCGTGGATGCGGTGGAGAAAATGGCCGCTACCAAAACCGGTGCGCTGATTGTGTTTGAAGGCTTGACCAAGCTGGGGGATTATATCGAAACCGGCAAGGAGATCGACGCACGTGTGACGTCGAAAATGCTTCAAACGATCTTCTATGAAAATACGCCCTTGCACGACGGTGCCCTGATCGTACGTAATATGCGTCTTTGGGCGGCAAACTGTGTGCTTCCGTCCAGCAAGAGCAAGATGGATTTTGGAACCATGGGCATGCGCCACCGCGCAGCCGTGGGCGTTACGGAGGTCAGTGACGCGTTGGTGGTAGTGATTTCCGAGCAAACCGGCACGGTTTCGGTTGCACAGGATGGAAAGCTTTTGCGCGGTCTGGATGCAGATACGCTGCGCGACGTGCTGATGACCTACATTGCCGGTAATGCCTACCTTCGTCTTAAGCGTGCAAACATGAAAAAGGAATACCTTGCAATGCTGGAAAAGGTTGCCAAGGTGGATCTCCCCAAGTCTAAGAGTACCCAGGAGCAAAGCGTAGAAAAGGAATTTCAAAAGATTATCGGAACCGATAAAAGCGTGACGGAGGAGGAGACCGAAAGTGATGCTCCGTCTGTTCGCGCAGAAAAAGGGTCGCAGGCAGAAAAGGCGCAAACGGAATCCAACGATAGCGAGCTTTGAAAGGAGAGGGGAACATGAAGAAAAATGCAATTGGCCATATGGTGGCGGCAAAGCAACCGGTTTCGGAAAAGATCCGCCATTGGAGAATCCTCCCCAAGCTTCTTTGCTTATTGCTTGCACTGGTAATCTGGCTGGCAATTGATCAGATCCGTTCTGCAGAGCAGGACAGTGCACCGACAGAGGTTCAAACGGACGGAATCGATTCATGAAGCCGTCGCAGTCATTACGGATCCTCATTGGCGCGGTCCGCGTACCCGTGGATGCTAACGAGGCAGAAATTTTGAACAGGGCAAAGGACAAAATGAAGCGGGCGGGGCTCTCGACCTCGACGCTTCATTTTCGGCTTTATAAAAAATCGGTCGACGCGAGGCGTAGGGACGACATTCGCCTGGAATGCACGGTCCTGGCAGAAGGAGACGCGGAGCGTTCGGCATATCCCGCATCGCTTCTGAAGCGTGCAGATGCGCGTTTTTTGGATGAGGAGCCGTTGCGTCCCGTGTTCGGTCAAGAGCCGCTGAGAAAGCGTCCACTGATTGTTGGCATGGGGCCTGCGGGACTGTTTGCCGCCTTGCTTTTGGCGCGAAACGGCTATGCTCCCATTTTGATCGATCGCGGCGCTTCGGTTTTCGAGCGAGTGAAGGACGTAGAGCGCTTTCGCAACAACGGAATTTTGGATGTTGAAAGCAACGTTCAGTTTGGTGCGGGAGGTGCGGGCACCTTTTCGGATGGAAAGCTGGTCACGCGCATTCATGATCCGCGTACAAGCTTTGTTTTGAATACGCTTTATGAATTCGGAGCACCCGAAGAAATCTTGTATAAGGCCAAGCCGCACGTAGGGACCGACCTGCTGCGGGAGGTGGTATCTGCCATGCTGGCGGAGATCCAACGCTTGGGAGGAGCCCTGTATTACCGTTGCAAAATGGAGGATTTTACCGAGCGAAGCGACGGAACGCTGGACGTGCGGACAAGCCGCGGCACATTTTCTTGCGGTGCCATGATTCTCGCGCCCGGACACAGTGCGCGGGACACGTATACGCTCTTACTGGAAAAGCAGTTTGCCATCGAGCCCAAGCCCATTTCGGTGGGGGTACGTGCCGAGCATTTACAAACCGATATTGATTCTGCTTTGTACGGCCAATTTGCCGGGCATCCCAATCTCGGCCCTGCCGAATACGCGCTTTCCGACACTCGCGGAGAGCGAGGCGTATATACGTTTTGTATGTGCCCCGGCGGAGAGGTGGTGGCCGCCGCCTCCGAGGAGGGAGGACTTGTGGTCAATGGCATGAGCAACCACGCGCGCAACGGTAAAAATGCCAATGCGGCGGTGTTGGTGTCGGTAGGATGTAACGATTTTGAACCGATCAACGGAAGCGTAGCGTTGGGAGCGATTGCCTTTCAATGTCGTATTGAACGCGATGCGTTTCTGGCCGGCGGCGGAGGGTACTCGGCTCCCATCATGACGGCCGGAGATTTTTTGAATGAAAAAACGGGAAGCTTGCCAACACGCGTGCAACCGTCCTATCGGGACGGAGCAGTTCGACCCGCAGATTTTACAAGCGTATTTCCGCAATTTGTAACCAACTCCTTGCGCTATGCCTTGCATTCCTTTGGCAAGAAGCTTCCGGGTTACGATGCACCGGATACCGTTCTGACTGCAGCAGAGACGAGAACCTCGGCACCGCTGCGTCTGTTGCGCGATCGGGAAACGTTATCTGCTCTCGGTCATTCGCGCGTATATCCCTGCGGAGAGGGCGCGGGCTATGCAGGAGGCATTACCAGTGCTGCTGTGGACGGAATTCGCGCGTCCTTTGCGCTGATGTCTCGCTTTGCGCCGTTTTGCGGAGAAGAATAGGAGGCCGGATTTGAAAACGTTTGCAACTGTGATTGCGGTTACCGATACCTATGCACTGGTGGAGACCAACCGAGTTTCTGCTTGCGAGGGGTGTCACAAGGCAACCGAAGAGGGCGGATGCTCGGTATGCACGCTGATGGGCGGTTCGCAGAAGATTTCCGCCAAGGCCGACAATACGTTGGGAGCCAAGGTGGGAGACCGCGTAGTGATTGAGAGTGCAACGGGGCGCGTGCTTTGGTATGCTTTACTTGTGTTTGTGTTGCCGTTGCTTTGCGCGGCAGCTGCATACGGGATTTTTACCTTGGTAGGTTTATCCGCCGAGTGGCGCCTGATCGGTTCTCTTTGCGGACTTGTGGGAACCTTTTTGGGGGTTTTCGCATATTCCGAAATTGTACGAAAAAAACACTGTGACGTAAAGATCACCGAGATCTGTCATGAGCAGGTCACGGATACGGAAAATAAAATGGGATGAGGCTGTGTTGTAGGTAGCAGGGCAGTTAGAAGGAGTAACGAATGACAGAACAAAAAAGAAAAGAAAAAAAATGGTCATTGTTGTACTGCCCGGGCGAGGACGCAAGGGACACGGCCATTCGAAATTTAGCAAAAGAGACAGGACTGTCGAGCATTCTGTCGACTCTGCTTTATACGCGCGGATATCGCACGGCGAGCGAGGTGCAGGGCTTTTTCAGACAGGAGGCAGCATGCTTGCACGATCCGTTTTTGCTTTCCGATATCGTTCCGGCTGTGGAGCGCATTGCGCTTGCACTGGAGCGTGGAGAGCGCATTGCGATCTATGGCGACTATGATGTGGACGGCGTGACATCCGTCAGCCTTCTGTACCTGTATCTGAAATCACGCGGTGCAGACGTTGGCTATTATATCCCCAGCCGCATGCGCGAGGGCTATGGGCTTTCCAAGCCGGCCATCGATCGCTTAAAGGAGCGCGGAGTAGAGCTGATGATCACGGTGGATACCGGGATCACGGCCATTGAAGAGGTGGCGTATGCCAAGAGCCTTGGAATTGAGATCGTGGTGACTGACCACCACGAATGCCGCGAGGAGCTTCCCAAGGCCTGCGCGGTGGTCAATCCGCACCGTGCCGACGATCGCTATCCGTTTAAGGAGTTGGCGGGTGTTGGCGTGGTTTTCAAGCTTGTTTGCGCGTTTGAAATGACACAATGCCGCAAGGCGGGCTTTTCCGAGATGGAGGGAGTAGAGCGCATTTGCCGCGAATATGCCGATTTGGTTGCTATTGGAACGGTTGCGGACGTGATGCCCGTGGTGGATGAGAACCGGTTGATCATTGCCTTTGGACTCAAGCTGCTGGAGAACACCAAGCGTCCGGGATTGCGCGCGTTGATGGATGCCGCGTCCGGCAATCGGAACGAACATACCAAGTATCCGAAAAAGAGAAAGATCAATTCGAGCTTTATTGGGTTTACGATCGCGCCGCGCATGAATGCCGCCGGTCGCGTGAGCAATGCTTCGATCGCGGTGGAATTGCTGCTGGCCGAGCAGGAGCGCGAGGCAGTGGCGCTGGCCGAGCAGCTTTGCGAGCTGAATCTTACCCGTCAGGTAGAGGAGAACCGCATTTCTGAGCTGGCCTATCAGAAGATCGATCAGACCTTTGATCCCAAAAACGATCGTGTGATCGTCATTGACGACGATACGTGGCAACAGGGAATTATCGGAATCGTATCCTCTCGGATTACCGAAAAATACGGGTTGCCGTCAATTTTGATCTCCTTTGACGGAGCCACAAACGGAGTGCCAACGCAAAGTGACGTTGGCAAGGGCTCGGGACGGAGCATTAAAGGGATGAATCTGGTGGAAGCCTTGATCGACAGTGAGGACTTGTTGGTTCGCTTTGGCGGTCACGAGCTTGCCGCGGGACTCAGCATCCAACGCTCCAATATTGATGCATTCCGGCGAAAGATCAATGCATATGCCGCCTCGTGTCTTTCGGAGGAGGCGCTCTCGGTTAGTTTGGATGCGGACTATGAGGTGCAGATGCAGGATCTGACCATGACGCTTGCGCGGGAGATCTCTGCCATGGAGCCGTTTGGGGCCTCCAATCCGATCCCCAATCTGATCTTGCGCGATCTGCACATTGTTCGTGTGATTCCGCTTGCGGGTGGGAAGCACACGAAGCTTATTCTGGAAAAGGACGGAACCGAAATGGTGGGGCTGTGGTTTGGTACCACTCCTACACAAATGCCCTTTGAGGTGGGTAATCTGGTGGACGTATTGTTCCAGCTCAATATCAACGAATTCCAGAATACCGTTTCTCTTCAGCTCATTATTCAAGATATTCACTTTTCCGAATCTTACGTGCAGGAATACCTCCGTCATGCGGAACGCTATGAAGAGATCCGCGCCGGTGCAGAGTACACGGAGGAGGAGCAGGTGCTTCCATGCCGTGATGACATTGCCGTGGTTTATACGGCATTGCGTCGAGAGTATCGCATGGGACATAGCGTATTTCCCTTGCGGCGCTTACTTTCCATGCTGCACGTGCAGGGAGCCCGTGAGTTGAATTACATCAAGCTGAAATTTATTATCCGAATTATGCAGGAATTGCAAATTTGTGGGATTACCGAAACGTCGGAGGACGTGTACGTCTTCGAATTCCGGTATCAGCCCACCAAGACCAATATTGAAAAGTCGTCGATTTTGCGAAAGCTGAAGACCCAATTGCGCAAGATCGATTGAAAGTTGGAAGCACTTTGCGGCCAACGGAAAGGCATTGTTTAGTATGAGCGAGGTTCAGGTACACACCGATATCAGCCGTCTTTTGGACATTTTGAAGGCAACGGGCAAAAAGTACGATCTGGAGAAGATCTGTTTAGCATATGAATATGCAAAGGAATTGCATCAAGGACAGTTCCGTGTCAGCGGCGACGCTTATATTTCGCATCCGATCGCGGTTGCGGAGATCGTTGCCGGACTCGAGCTGGATACCGATTCGATTTGTGCCGCCTTGCTTCACGATACGGTGGAGGATTGCGCCGAAAAGACCAATTTGAAGGAGATCGAAAAAAAATTCGGCTCCGACGTTGCAATTCTTGTCGACGGACTGACCAAGATCGTTGTGCTTCAGATTGAGGATAAGGAAGAGGCGCATATCGAGAACCTTCGGAAAATGCTGCTGGCAATGTCCAAGGACGTTCGCGTGATCTTTATCAAGCTTTGTGACCGCTTGCACAACATGCGGACTCTTGGAGTCAAGCCCGATCACAAGCGCCGCATTACGGCGCTTGAAACCATGCAGGTCTACGCGCCCCTGGCGCACCGCTTGGGTATGCAACGCATCAAGCTGGAGCTTGAAAATCTTGGATTGCAATATTTGGATCCGATCGGTTATGAGGAGGTTCATCGCCATATTGAGCAGAAATATGGAGCCAATCTTGGGTTTATCGAGCACATCCGCGCCGATGTTTCCGAGAAAATGAAGGAGAATAACATCCATTTCACCCTCGAGGGGCGTGTCAAATCGGCGTATTCCATCTACAAAAAGATGTACAACCAAAATAAGTCCTTCGACCAGATCTACGATTTTTACGCGCTTCGTATCATCGTGGAAAATGAGCTGGAATGCTATACCGCGCTGGGACTGATTCACGAAATGTTCAATTCGATCCCGGGCAGATTCAAGGATTATATTTCTACGCCAAAGCCCAATATGTACCGTTCCTTGCATACCACGGTTATTGGGCGTGACGGAATTCCGTTTGAGGTGCAGATCCGAACCTGGGAAATGCATCATATCGCCGAATACGGTATCGCGGCGCATTGGAAATACAAGTCGGGTGCCACCTCTAAGGCGGAGCTGGATCGCAAGCTGGAATGGATCTCGCGTCTGATTGAGACCGAGGCCGAGCAACGCGACCCCGATGAGTTCCTGAATGCGCTGAAAACCGATATTTTCCATGACGAAGTGTTTGTCTTTACCCCAAAAGGAGACGTAATTGCACTCCCGAGCGGCTCGAATATGATCGACTTTGCTTATTCGATCCACTCAGCGGTGGGAGATAAGATGATCGGAGGCAAGATCAACGGTATGATCGTTCCGATCGACCGCACGCTCCAGAACGGAGAGATCGTGGAGGTCTTGACCTCTTCCTCCTCCAAGGGGCCCAGCCGTGATTGGCTCAACATCGTCAAAACCAGTGCCGCGCGCTCCAAGATCCGCGCGTGGTTCAAAAAAGAAAAGAGAGCCGACAATATTGTGGTTGGAAAGGGCGCGATCGATGCCGAGATCCGTCGCTTTGCAAAAAACTGTACCGAAGCACAGCGGGAACAGATCGTTTCCTCGCTCTGCCAACGTCAAGGGTTCAGCTCTCCCGAGGATTTCTATAACGCGATCGGCTACGGCGGGCTGTCGGTTTCCAAGGTGCTCCATCGCTTGCAAGAGGAATGCGAAAAGGTTGTGAAGCCTGAGGTGACAGAGTCCACTGTCCATGCGGAGCCCGAGACCATTGTTGTCAATAAACCCAAAAATATCAAGTCCAACAGCGGAATTGTGGTGGACGGCGAGGCCGGATGCATGGTGAAATTTGCAAAGTGCTGCAATCCGCTTCCCGGCGATTCGGTGATCGGCTTTGTTACCAAAGGGTTTGGTATTTCGATCCATAAAATAAACTGCCCCAACGTGATCCAGGGGAGAAATTCTCCCGAAAATGCCGATCGGTGGAAGGAAGCGCATTGGGAAGCCAGTGAGGAGCGCGGCGAAAGCCACAGCATTTACGAGGCCTTGCTGCAGATTTACGTTGACAACCGCATCGGTATGTTGGCCGACATCACGGTGGTGCTTGCAGATATGCGCGTTTCCATTTTGCAGGTAAGCGTTTCCAACCGAAGCGACGGAAGCGCGATCATCAATCTTAAGGTTGGATGTCGGAACATTGATCACTATAATTCGATCGTATCGAGATTGCGCGGACTCAACGGAGTGGATAATATTATACGCGGATTTTCGTAATGAAAATCCGGAAAGGAAAAGGACTATGAAAGCGGTAATTCAACGCGTCAGGCATGCATCGGTGCAGGTGGAGGGAGAAACGGTTGGCCGTTGTGGCGAGGGCTTAATGATCCTTCTTGGCGTTGCCGAGGGAGATACGGAAGCCGATGCCGAGCTGCTTTGCAGAAAGATCGTCAACCTTCGTATTTTTACCGATGAGGCGGGAAAGATGAACCGTTCGATTAAGGATATCGACGGGGAGATGCTTGTCATTTCGCAATTTACCTTACTGGCCAATTACCGACACGGAAACCGTCCCGATTTTCTTGCATCGGCAAAGCCGGACGAGGCAAATCGCCTGTACGAATATTTCAAGGCACTGGCCGCAAAGGAAGTGCGGTCGGTGGAAGCGGGGGTTTTTGGTGCGCATATGGACGTGGAGCTTCTCAACCACGGACCGGTTACCATTGTGATGGATAGCGAAGTCTTGAAAACCAAAAAGTAAGGATTTTTGATATGAAACTGTTATTAAACGGAAACATCAACGTATATTATATTCAAACGCTGTGCATGATCTTCTTTCCGGGAGAGAAATTTGGACAACAGGAAACCGAGGATCCAAACGCGCCGGTTCTTCGGCTGTCCTTGCGACAGACCGAGGAGGGAATGGAGGCCGCTGTGGACGTTTCCTATTTGGGAAAAAGCGTTTCCGCCGTGCGCGTTTGCCCGATGACTCCACATCACGATGCCGATAAGACGGCTAAGCTTGCGTGCGGAGCGGCCGTGATTGCGGCGTGCGGAGAGCTGATGGGCTATCGCCCCTCGTGGGGCATGCTCACAGGAGTGCGCCCCTCCAAGGTGGCAACCGATCTTTTGCAAAAGGGCTTGAGCAAGACCCGTGTGAAGAAGATTTTGTCTTCGGAATATTTTGTAATCCCCAAAAAGGCCGCTCTCGCAACCGACGTGGCGATCAATGAACAAAAAATTATCGGAGAGCCCGACAAAAAGGACTGTAGCGTATACGTGGCCATTCCGTTTTGTCCCAGCCGTTGCTCGTATTGCTCGTTCGTGTCTTATACGTCTCCAAAGCTCCTGAGTCTCATCCCCGATTATCTGCTTCATTTGGCGGCCGATCTGGAAAAGACCTTTCACAAAATCCGCGAGCTTGGTATGCGCGTGCGTACGATCTATATCGGCGGCGGTACACCAACGATCCTGTCAGCCGACCAGCTGCGGTTCCTGCTTGGGAAGATCGCGGAGTTGACCGATGTGCAGGCGTTGGAGGAATACACACTGGAATCCGGTAGACCCGACACCATCACGGCAGAAAAGTTTGCGGTGGCAAGAGAATACGGTGTTACCCGCGTGTGTGTCAATCCGCAGTCGCTGTGTGATGAGGTGTTGCAGGGCATTGGACGTTTGCATACGGCAGAAGATTTTCTGCGCGCGTTTGAGTTGGCGCGTGAATCGGGAATCCCCAATATCAACACCGATCTGATCGTAGGGCTTCCCGGAGATTCGTTTAAAAAATTTTCGTATACCTTTGACAAGATTCTGTCATTACGGCCCGAGAACATTACGGTACATACCTTTTGTGTAAAAAAAGCGGCGGAAATTTTGAAGCAGGGAAGTCATGTGTATTCCTTGCGCGGCGGAGATGCCGGAAAATGCGTGGATTATACCCAGCTGAAAACCCAGCAGGAGGGCTATTTACCTTACTATATGTACCGTCAGAAAAATACGGTTGGAAATTTTGAGAACGTAGGATTTGCTTTGGAAGGCACGGAATGCCTTTACAACGTTTATATGATGGAAGAGGTACACTCCATTTTTGCGGTTGGCGCAGGAGCGGTTTCCAAGATGGTGAATTACCGTCCCGAGGACGGAGGGAAACCGATCATCGAGCGTTTGTTTTACCCCAAGTATCCGTATGAGTATCTGAAGGATGAAAGTACCGACGAAAAGCTTTCCACAATGGAGGAATTTTACCGCCGGCACCAATTGATATGAGAGGAGGGGGACGCTTGCTCCGCGCGGTTTCTTCCATCGGAAAGGAGACCGATTCTATGAAATGCTATCAAGTACCCCCCATGGTTGCCCCCGATCGCTTGCGGGAATTTGTGCAGTCCTGTGACAGGGATCTGCAAGAGCGCATGAAGCGAGTGGCAAGAGAATTGGCGGAGCTGCCCGCGTTGCAATTACTTGGTCTGACAGGACCCTCGTGTGCGGGCAAAACCACTGCCGCCAAGGAAATGACCTCTTATCTCGAGGAGCACGGACACCGTGTTCACGTGATTTCGATCGACGATTTTTATTACGATAAGGAGTATTTGCATCAGCGTGCCGAAGAGGATCCCAACATTGAGATCGATTACGATTCGGAGGATACGATTGACGTTTCTCTGCTGGCGCAAAAGACCGAGCAGCTGCTCGCGGGACGGATCACCGTTCTTCCGCGCTTTGATTTTGAGCAGGGGATTCGTACCGTTGGAAAAACGGTGGAGCCGAAAGCGGGAGACGTTTTTCTGTTTGAAGGAATTCAGATCCTGTACCCGAAGGTAAGATCCATTCTTTCGGGGACCTCCTATCGCAGCGTGTACATTGCTCCGCAATCCGCCATTGAGGTGGGAGGAGAACGCTTTGAACCAAACGAGCTTCGGCGGATGCGTCGAGTAGTGCGGGATTTTCGCTATCGTGCCACCGATCCGGCTTTTACGTTCTATCTTTGGCAGAGCGTACGTGCCAATGAAGAAAAAAATATCTTTCCGTATGCACGGTTTTGTGATCTGCAGATCGATTCTACCATGCCGTACGAGGTGGGCATGTTAAAGCCCTATCTGGAAGAACTGCTGCCCAAGATTCCCGACGCGGATCCGTGTGCAGAGGTAGCAACCGAAATTTTGAAAAAACTTGCAGGCGTAGAGGCGGTATCCGCTGACTATCGCTTGCCAAATTCGCTGTATAAGGAATTTATTTAAATGAAAACGTTACTGAAAAACGCGACCTTGCTCCCCGAGTATGGGTTTGAAAGCCGACCTGTTTCGGTATTGGTGGAGGACCGGAGGATCGTTTCCATAACGGAAACACCGCTTCTTGAAACCGAAGGCATCACCGAAACGGTAGATTGCAAGGGAAATCTGTTGATTCCTGCTTTTTATAATATCCATTGCCACGCCGCAATGACGCTGTTCCGCGGATACGGCGAGGATCTGCCGCTGCAACGGTGGCTCGAGGAGCGGATTTTTCCGGCAGAGGAAAAGCTGACCCATCGAAGCGTGCTGGTGGCCACCCGTCTTGCCGTGGCGGAAATGCTTCGCAACGGAATCGCTTCCTTCTCGGATATGTATATGTTTGAGGATGCGGTTGCCGAAGCAGTGCTGGAAACGGGCATCAAGGCCAATCTTTCCAGAAGCTTTGTCTCCTTTGATCCCACAATGGATATCCAAAAGGACAGTCGCTTTGCCGAGTTTTTATCATTGGCCAACCAATATCGGAATGCCGACGATGGGCGCATTGCGGTGGATCTCTCGCTTCACGCCGAATACACCAACGTACCGCGCGTTTGCCGCGACGTGGCCGAATATGCCAAGACCAACGGATACGGCATTCAGCTTCATCTTTCCGAAACCGAAAAGGAGCATCTGGAATGCATCGGACGCCACGGAAAAACACCGACGGAGTTTTTTGCTTCTCACGGGGTCCTGGATGTTCCCGTTACGGCGGCGCATTGCGTTTGGGCGAGTGAGGGAGATATTGCCTTGCTTGCCGAAAAGGGGGTGAGCGTTGCGCACAATCCTGTAAGCAACCTCAAGCTCGGGAGCGGTGTGATGCCGCTTCGCAAGATGCTGGATGCAGGCGTGAACGTCGGTCTTGGAACCGACGGTGTGGCCTCCAACAATCGGTTAGATCTTCTGCGGGAGATGCAGACCGCCGCGATTTTGCACAAAGGAGTGTCGAGAGATCCTGCCATCACCGTTGCCGCGGATATGCTTTCGCTCGCAACCCGAAACGGCGCGTTGGCACAGGGACGGGAGGATAGCGGCGAGGTGCGGGAAGGCTTCCGTGCCGATCTGGTCCTGATCGACCGCTCGTCACTTCACAACATGCCGTCTTATGATGATTACGCGATGCTTGCTTACAGCGCGGATCGTTCCGATGTGCTTTTTACCATGGTGGACGGACGCATACTTTATCGAAATGGAGCGTATACTTCTATTGATGAGGAACGTCTCCGCTTTGAAAGCCGCGAGGTGTTTGCTCATTATTTTGATTAAGCGGCGGTGAGCAAATATGGTGGAAGCAGCAAGAACGAATACGAAAAAGACCTTTTTCTCGGGAGTATTGCTTCTTTCTCTTTCCACTGTATTGGTCAAAATCATTGGCCTGATCTATAAAATTCCCATGCTCACTTATCTTGGATCGGAGGGCATGGGTTATTTCAATTCCGCATACGAGATCTACGCGCTGTTCTGCGTGATCTCCACTGCGGGCTTGCCGGTAGCGCTTTCGGTCCTGATATCCAACGCCCTGGCGCGCAGAGAGCATCAAGCGGTGGACCGCATTTATCGCGCTGCCATGAGCGTGTTCGTGCTGGTGGGGGCTCTCGGAAGCTTGGTGATGTACGTTTTTGCGCCGCGCTTCTGTCAAATGATCCAAAGTGAGCATGCCTACGCTTGCATCGTTTCCATTGCGCCTACGGTATTTTTGATTTGCATGTCCTCGGCACTGCGGGGGTATTTTCAGGGATATCAAAAAATGCTTCCAACCGCACTTTCGCAGATTCTGGAATCGGTGGGGAAGCTGGTGTTTGGATTGCTTTTGGCGCGTTACGCGTTGAATCGGGGATACGATACCGCTACGGTGGCGGCCTTCGCCGGCATGGGACTGACGCTTGGAACGGCCGTATCATTTGCGTACCTGTGTATCGAAAAGATCCGCTTTCATCCCGTAACCGAGAACGCCAAATTGCCCCAAAGCCTCTCGGACGTTCCAACCTACCGTCTCATTTGGAAGCGGCTTGCCACGCTTGCGATTCCCATGACGGTAGGCGCGTCACTGGTCAGCTTGACCAAGCTGATCGATATGGCAATGATCCTTCGCCGCCTCCAATCCATTGGATACACCGAGACTTTGGCAAACGAGGCGTACGGAAGCTATACCACGCTGGCGCTTTCGGTCTACGGATTACTCCCCACGCTGGTCAATTCGATTGCACTGCCTTTGGTTCCCATGCTCTCGGCGGCAATTGCGGAAGGGGATCGGGAAAAGCAAGCACGCTTGATCCGTTCCTCCTACCGGTTGACTGCGTTATTTGCCATTCCCGCAACTCTCGGTATTGCGGTTTATGCCAGACCGATCCTTGCCTTGCTCTTTTCCGGGGCGGCCGAAGCCATTGCGGTGGCGGCACCGTTGCTTTCCTATCTGGGAATTTCGGTGTTTCTCTCCTGTATGATCACGGCAACCAATTCGGTGCTGCATGCCTATCAATCGGTCAACCGTCCGATTCTTTCCATGCTGGTGGGAGCGGCAGTAAAGATCACGTCGGCATATTTTCTGATTGGAAATGCGGAGATTGCTCTGCGCGGCGCACCGATCAGCACCTTTTTGTGCAATGCGGCGGTGGTCTTTTTGAATTTTTACTTTGCCTGTAAGCTTTGCCGAGTGCGCGGGCTGCGCCGTGTATTTGGCGGCCCGTTACTCAGCGCTACGCTTTCCGTGGGAATGTCATATGCTTTTTATGTGATTCTTGCCAAACGCCTGGGGGAGGTCTCGTATCTGACGTTGTCTGCAATTTTGGTGGCGGGGGTATTATATCTTTTGCTCTCCTGCTTGCTCGGCGTGATTCGGGCGGAGGACGTTTCCTCCTTGCCGATGGGAGAACGGCTTTGCGCATGCCTGCAAAAGCTGCGGTTATTGGAATCTGATGAAAAAGAAAGGAATAGAAAAGAACATGTCTTGGAATGAAACGAACGAAGCCTTGATCCGTAAGGATCGGTACGATTTTGAGGATCTGAAGCAGATCATGCGGATCCTGCGCTCGGAGGAAGGATGTCCGTGGGACCGCGAGCAGGATCACCACAGCATTCGCGTTTGCCTGATTGAGGAGACCTATGAGGTTGCCGAGGCAATTGACAAAGAAGATACGGCGCTTTTGCGCGAGGAGCTGGGGGATCTCTTATTTCAGGTGGTATTTCACGCGCAGATCGAGGCTGAGGCCAAGGAATTTGATATGGAGGACGTGATCCACGATATTTCCGCGAAGATGATCCACCGTCATCCGCACGTGTTTGGCAAAGTGGAGGTAGAGAACAGTCAGGAGGTGCTCCAAAATTGGGAAACCATTAAGACCGAAGAAAAGCAGCGGAACACCTTGGAAGAAAAGCTGCTCGCCATCCCACCCATGATGCCTGCTTTGATGCGCGCCACTAAGGTTGGGAAAAAGACAGGACGCGCGGAAGGACGTACGCCGACCGAGCAGTTGGACGTTCTGGAGGCAGAGCTTCAATCCATGCGCAGCGCCTTGGAGAACGGCGAAGATCCAAAAGGCTCTCTTGGTTCCTTCCTTATGGCAACTACCGATCTCGCGCGGCTTTTAGGCGTGGATGCCGAGCATGCTCTGATGCAGGAAACCAATCGCATCATTGATGCCGTTTCCAAACAAAAAACTACATAAAATGTCTCTTTTTTGTTTATTTTTTGGGCAAATCATTGCAAAAACTCTTGATTTTTGGTCAATAATATGATAAAATAGGATTGGTCTCAATATTAATTTTATGGAGGATAATCCAAATGACCAAAACACAGTTGATTGATAAGATTGCAAAAGAGAGCGAACTGACCAAAAAGCAGGTGGCAGATGTGGTGGATGCTGTATTTGCTACGATGGGTGATACCCTGGTTGCAGGCGAATCGGTACAGATCTTTGGCTTTGGCGCATTTGCCGTCAAGGAAAAGGCTGCTCACACCGGAAGAAATCCCCGCACCGGTGAGGTTGTTGAAATTGCCGCATCTCGCAAGGTGAATTTCTCTGCAAGCAAAGCCCTCAAGGACAAGCTGAATGAGGCTTGATAAATTTTTGAAGGTTTCCCGCATTATCAAGCGTCGCACCGTTGCAAACGATGCATGCGATGCGGAGCACGTTTCGGTAAACGGAAAACGTGCAAAGGCTTCGTATGATGTGAAGGAGGGAGATGTCATCGAGATCACATTCGGACAACGTACCTTAAAAGTAAAGGTCCTGAACGTGAAGGAGTTCACACCAAAATCCGAGGCATCGTCGCTTTACGAGGTGCTGGAATAAGGCTATGCGATCTTGAATAATTTTGCCGCTTCCCGCATAAATTGTAGCAACATCGAAAAGGAGGGTTGCACAATGAATGCAGAGGCGGCAAAATTCAACCGCACAGAGCATCGGCTCACGATGCAGGGCAGAGAGGCCTTGGAGGTGCGCGGCGTTACGGATGTGATCAGCTTCGACGAGCAAACGGTTGTTTTGGATACGGTTTGCGGAAAGCTCGCGGTAGACGGGGAAGCACTTCACATCCACGTTTTGAATATGGAACAGGGAATTGTCTCTATGGACGGACAGGTGGATGCCATCAGCTACTATGAGAGCGAGCGAGAAGAAAAGGGATCGAAATCCGGCCTCTTTGGAAAGCTCTTTCGGTAAGGCGAGTATGTGCGATGGATATTTCACAGTCTGCCCTGGCATGGCTCTATTTATATGCCTTGCTTTTAGGCATTGGTTTGGGAGCTTTTTATGATGTCTTTCGTATTACCCGCGTGTTTTTGGGAGTGCATTACAGTAGAAACGCCGCAAGATATTTGCAAGAAATCAAGCTTCCGTTTTTAACCGCACACAAACGGCGCACGGAGAGCCATGCGCTTGGAATCGTGGTGTTTTTGGAGGATCTGATCTTTTGTATCCTTTCAGCGGTTGCGCTTATCCTGCTTTTTTACGAGGCAAACAACGGAAAGTTCCGCTTTCCCGTATTGATCTGTGTTGGGGCAGGATTTTTGCTCTATCGAGGTACCCTCGGGAGGTTAGCTATGCTCTTTTCCGAGGTGATCGCATTCGCAATTGAAACTGCGGTACGCTACGTTTGCTTTTTTCTGTTCTTGCCGATCCGTTTTTTTGGAAGATGGGTATTTGGCAAGAGCAAACAGGTGTGCAGGAGCGTGGCATTGGCAAACAGACGTACACTTCGACGACGGTTTACGGCGATCGAATACGGTCGCGCGGCACGGGATGCTTGCGGAATGGTGCCAAAAACAACGGTTGGTAAAACAGTTGGAAAGAGAGGGAGGTTGCTTGGAAAAGGAACGAAAAAAACAATTCAGTCTCACGCTGTTAACCCGGGTGCTTCTCGGCGTTTTGGTGGTGGTTTCCATAGGAATATTTGCAAATAGCGTGATGCGCTACAACGTGCTGCTTGAGGAGCAGCGGGAGCTCGAGGAGCAGTTAGAGGCTTATCGGGAAATGAAGGAAGAATTGCAGGAGCTGTTGGATTCGGGCGAGGATTATGACGTGATCGTACGGATCGCAAAGGAAAAATGGGGCTTGCAATTCCCGGATGAAGAGATTTTTTATAAGGATTAAACCAAGAGAGAAAGACGGAAGAGATGGCAGAGAAAAAGAAAGACGCTGTAAAGGTCATTGCCCAGAACAAAAAAGCATGGCACGACTATTTTGTAGATGAAAAATACGAGGCAGGGATCGCGCTGTTTGGAACCGAAGTGAAAAGCATTCATGCGGGCGGTGTGAATCTCAAGGACTCTTATTGCTCCTTTGACAAAGGAGAGATGTTTGTGGTGGGGATGCACATCAGCCCCTACGAGCAGGGAAATATCTTCAATCGCGAGCCGCTGCGCGACCGGAAGTTACTTATGCACCGCCGAGAGATCCTGAAATTGCAGGGCTTGGTTCAGCAAAAAGGCTATACACTGGTGCCGCTGTCACTGTATTTTTCGGGAAGCCACGTGAAGGTGGAGGTTGGTCTTTGCCGCGGGAAAAAGCTTTACGATAAGCGCGACGCCGACGCCGCAAGACAGGCAACGAGAGACATCGACCGCCACATGAAGGATCGCTCTTATGAAGGGTGATTTTGCCTCTACATGTGTATAATAGCCCTCGCCTCGGATTATTCCGCGGCGGGGGCGTTTTTTGCGGGGAGGGGAAGCGCAGATTTCGTGCGGTGAACTATCCTTACTTTCCGAGGGACGAAGGCAACATCACTACGAGATCATTTGGAGTGAACAGAGTTCTTACAATGAACTTTGTGGAGCACTTGTATATAAGCGCACTGCAGTAACCAATTTTGTAATGAAAACGTATTGGAAGTTCTTGAAAGGGGTCTGGGGGAAACTTCTTTTAAGAAGTTTCCCCCAGAAACATACATACGATTTTATTTTTTCGGGAAGCTATCCTTCAGCCCCACGATGCGGTTAAAGGTGTTGGGATTCTTAGAATCTTTGCAGAAATAGCCAACACGAACGAACTGGTATCTTTCGCCTGCCGCTGCCGTTTCGAGGCAGGGCTCCACCATTGCGGTGTCAACCTTGGAGAGCGAATCGGGGTTGAGAAAATCCAGATAGGTCTTGCCTTCGGGAACCTCGGCGGTGTTTTCGATGTTGAACAGGCGGTCATAAAGCATCAGGGATACCGGACGCGCATACTTGGCCGAGAGCCAATGCACCGTTCCTTTTACCTTTCTGCCGTCCACAGGCATGCCGTTTCCGGTTTCCAGGTCCGCGGTGGCGTGAATGCACTTGATACTGCCGTCCTCGTTCTTCTCAATGCCCGCGTATTTGATGATATAGCCGTTCATGAGACGCACCTCGCCGTCGGGCTTGAGGCGGAAGAACTTGGGAGGCGGAACCTCCGCAAAATCGTCGGCATCGATATAGATCTCGCGCGTCATCGGAACCTGACGCGTGCCAAGCTCGGGCTTTTGCGGATGGTTGGACACCGTGAGCATTTCTTCTTTGTCTTCGGGATAGTTGTCGATGATCACCTTGACGGGATTGACCACCGCGATGCGGCGGAGCGCATGCTCGTTGAGGTCGTCGCGCACGCAGGCCTCCAGCTGACGGACGTCCACGGTGTGGTCGGTGTTGGTAATGCCGGCTTCGCGGACGAACGTAAAGAGTGCCTCGGGCGTGTATCCGCGGCGGCGGAGACCGCAGAGCGTGGGGAGACGGGGATCGTCCCAGCCGTCCACGTATCCTTCTTCCACCAGCTGGCGCAGATAGCGCTTGGACATGACCGTATAGGTGATGTTCATGCGCCCAAATTCCCATTGATGCGGCTTTTGCGCAAAGCCGATCTTGTCTACCACCCAATCGTAGAGCGGGCGGTGGTTGCGGAATTCGCTGGAGCAGAGCGAGTGTGTGATCCCCTCAAGCGCATCCTGAATGGGATGTGCAAAGTCGTACATCGGATATACACACCATTCGTCGCCCTGGCGGTGATGGTGAATGTGCTTGATGCGGTAGATGACAGGATCGCGCAGATAGGGATTGTCGGAGGAAGGATCGATCTTTGCGCGGAGCGTGCGCGCGCCGTCGGGGAATTCGCCGTTCCTCATGCGCTCAAACAATTCCAGATTTTCCTCTACCGAACGGTTGCGGTAGGGCGATTCCTTTGAGGCAACCGCGCGATCGGTGCCCTTGTAGTCGGCAAGATCGTCCTTGGAGAGGTCGCAGACGTACGCGTCACCCTGCTTGATGAGTTGAACAGCAAATTCGTAGCATTTTCCAAAGTAGTCAGATCCGTAGAAGACACCGCCCGTGGGAGCCGCGCCGAGCCATTCCAGGTCCTCGCGGATCGAGCGAACGAATTCGTCGGATTCCTTTGCGGGGTTGGTATCGTCGTAGCGCAGATTAAACAGACCGTTGTATTTGTTGGCAACGTCGGTGTTGATGCAGATCGCCTTTACCGAACCGATGTGGAGATATCCGTTGGGCTCGGGCGGAAAGCGCGTATGGATCTTTAAATCGGGAAGTTCTTTCAGATCCTCGTCAATGATATCGTGTATAAAATTCTTTTCAATTTCTGCCATTTTAATTGTCCAAAACCTTTCTTGGAAACGATTAGAGTTTTTCAATCATGCAGGTGATGCGGGCTCTCGTTTCGTCGTCGCCCAAAATTTGCATAACGGTGTAGAGATCGGGGGCGTTGAGCTTGCCCGTTACGGCCACGCGCAGGAACATGCTCACGTCGGCAATGTTGCCGCGGAAGGCCGTAGGATCTGCCTTGTATGCCTTCATATCGTCGGCGTATCCGATCTCGCGCGCCACGGCTTTGATTTTCTCAAACCAGGTGCTCATATCGTCGGCGGGATCGTAGCTTGCAAGGAATTTTTCCAACGCGGAACGAATATCTGCCCGATCAAACTGCTCGGGGTATTCGTCCTCTTGCTTGCAGTCAAAGAAGAATCCCATATAGGGCTTGGCGTCTGCCCAGGTAGCGAGGTCCTTTCTCGGCTTTTTGCCGCCTCTGCCGATCGCAAAGATCGCCGTAGTGAACGCGGGATCCTTGGCGAGCTGCTCGCCGAACGCGGGATCGTAGGTCAGCGCCCATTCGGTGACCTGACGCGTAACCTCTTCGGCACTCATGCGCGAGATGATGTTCTTGGAAACGTCGTTGAGCTTGTTAAAATCAAACAGACAGCCCGACGAGCTCATCTTCTTGATGTTGAAGGGGAAGTCGGTGTAGGGCTTCTCGGCGTTTTGCATGTGCCACTCCTCGTAGTTAGAGTTGAGAAGCGTCATGATATATTCGCAAACGCAGGCGGGTGCGTAGCCCATGCGGCTGTAATCGTCCATGTTGGCGCCCATGTCGCGCTTGGAGAGCTTTTTCTTGTTGCCGTTCTCGTCCAGCCGCATGATCTGCGCAATGTGCATATACTTGGGCAGGCGGAAGCCGAGATAGCGGAAGAGCATCAGGTGCTTGGCAAGGCTGGGGAGCCATTCCTCGCCGCGGATGACGTGCGTGGTTCCCATCAGGTGATCGTCCACCGCGTGCGCGAAGTGGTAGGTGGGGATCCCATCGGATTTGAGAAGCACGAAATCCTCGTCGTTTTCGGGAATTTCCAGCTTGCCTTTTACCAGATCGGTGAAGGGAAGCTTCTTTTCGGGATCGCCGTCGGCAAGCAGACGAAGCACAAAGGGATTTCCTGCGTCCAGATTGGAGTTCACTTCCTCGAGCGTGATTTGGCGCGCTTTGAGCATGGCCTCGCGCTGTGCGCTTTGGTCCTCGTGCCAGTCCTTGGCCTTGATCTCGGCCTTCTTATCCACCGCGTTCAGCGCATCCAGCTCCTCCTGCGTGGTGAATACGGGGTATGCCTTGCCCTCACGCACCAATTGCTTGGCGTAAACGTGGTAGATCGGGCCGCGCTCGCTCTGCTTGTAGGGGCCGTAATTGCCCTTGTCACAGATTTTTCCGTCCTCACCGATCACCGCGCCCTCGTCAAAATAGACGCCGTAGTGCGCAAGCGTCCGAATGAGCCCCTCTGCGGCACCCTCCACCTCGCGCTTGGCGTCGGTGTCCTCAATGCGCAGATAGAATACGCCTCCGCTTTGATGCGCCAGACGTTCTCCGATGGTGGAAGGGAAGAGTCCGCCAAAATGGACGAATCCCGTGGGGCTGGGTGCGAAACGCGTGACCTTTGCGCCCTCGGGGAGCTGTCGGGGCGGATATTTCGCCTCCATATCGGCGGGCGTTTCGGTTACGTTGGGAAAAAGAAGATCGGCAAGAAGCTGATAATCCATGGTTTTTGATATCCTTTCTGAATGGTCAAATGAGGTAGGCGGCCATATCCAGCGCAATGCCCAAACGGGCGGGGGCGCCGTGGCCGGGATAGATGGGAAGATTTTGCGGATAGGTGCGGAGCTTTGCAAGCGATTCCTTCAAGCGGTCGGCGTCGCCCTTCCAAAGGTCGCACCGTCCCACACCCTCGTCAAAGAGCGTGTCGCCCGTGAGCAGGAATTCGTCATTGCACAGATAGCAGACCGAGCCGGGGGAATGTCCCGGCGTGTGGAGCACGCGGATCGGCTCCGTGCCAAGCATCAGAGTTTCGCCGTCCGAAAGCTCGCGGTCGGCGGCCCGGTAGGTCTTTTCCTGACGGAAAAAGGTGTAAAAGGCATTTTTCGTGGCGTCTCCAAGCATTTCGGCATCGTGCTCGTGGATCATGACGGGAGCATCGGTATACTGCCGAAGCACGTCGATCGAAACAATGTGATCGAAATGCCCGTGTGTGAGCAAAATAAAATCCAGGACCGCGCCCTTTTGCGCCACGGCGTTGAGCAGGGTGGAGGCGTTTGCGCTGGGATCCACCAACGCCGCGTGCGAGCCGGACGTGAGCAGATAGCAGTTGGAGCCCCACGAGCCCGGGTAGAGATTTTCAATTTCCAAGGCCGTGACACCTCCCGCATCGCAAAATAATACATTCTATTATAGCACATTTTTGGTTGCTTGTCTACTGCTTTTTCTAAAAAAAGGAACGAAAAAAACTTTTTACAATTTTTTGCTTTTTCTATTGACAAATTCTTCTCCCAATGCTATAATACAGACAGAACAGTTAATACAGTTCATACAGATTGAGGTGATGGAATGAAGTGGAATTTTTCGGGGAAGCAGGACGTTTACCTCGAAATTGCGGAGCAATACAAAAAATACATTGCTCTGGGCGTGATCGCTCCCGGGGAAAAGCTCCCCTCGGTGCGCACGGCGGCCGGAGAGTTGGGCGTCAATCCCAACACGGTGGCGCGCGCCTATTCGCTGCTTGAGGAGGCAGGGATCGTGGTATCCATTCCCAAAAAGGGGATCTACGTTACCGATGCCGTGCGCGAGACGCATACCAAAGAAAAGGAGCTCCTGATTGCTTTGCGCGAACAGGGGATTTCAAAAGCTACGTTGCTTACATGGATCGAGGAGGTGTATCAAGATCATGATTGAACTAAAGTATATCAGCCATTCGTTGGGCGGAAAGCAGGTATTGAACGACGTCAACCTGACATTGAAGGAAGGCGGCGTGATGGGGCTTGTCGGCATCAACGGCGCCGGAAAAAGCACGTTGCTCCGCTTGATTTCGGGCGTTTACGTGCCGGATGCGGGCGAGGCTTTGTGCGACGGCGTTTCTTTGACCGATGCCGAGGCAAGAAAACGTCTGTTTTTCCTTCCGGACGATCCCTATTATACCGGCTCCACCACCGGAAAAAGCCTGTGCCGTCTCTATCGGGTGTTCTATCCCAATATGGACATGGAGATCTTTCAAAAATATCTGAATGAGTTCGGTTTGGACGGAAAAAAGCCGATCCGCACCTTTTCCAAGGGCATGCGGCGTCAGCTTTACGTGGCGCTGGCGCTTTCGGTCCGCCCCAAATATCTGCTTCTCGACGAGGCCTTTGACGGGCTGGATCCCTTGGCGCGCCTTGGCTTTAAGCGGGCGATCAACCGCGCGGTAGAGGAGGACGGAACCGGTGTGTTGATCTCGAGTCACTCCTTGCGCGAATTGGAGGACTTTTGCGACTGTTACGCCCTGATCGACAACAAAACGGTGGCCGATTCGGGAGATATTTCCGAGCACGTCAACCGCTTTTGCAAGTTTCAGCTTGCCTTTTTGGAGGAGTTTGACGAATCGGTATTTGACGGCCTTCCCACCGTTTCGATCGAGAAGAGCGGGCGCTTTGTGCGCATCGTGCTGCAGGGAAAAAGCGAGGAGATGAAGGAAAAGCTGGAAGCGCTCCGTCCCGTGATCGTTGAGGAAATGCCCATGGACTTTGAAGAGATGTTCATCCATGAGGTGGGAGAAAGGGGGTATCTGAAATGAAAACGTTTGGACGCTATTTGAGCTATCGTTTGAAGCAATCCTGGCTCCGTACGCTGATTTTTACGGTGCTGGCCATTATATTGACGCAAAACACAATGATTGGGGAGCTGAAAGGCTACTATCCGGAAAGCGGACTTTATATCCTTGCCGTCGTGTTGGGGATCCTGTGCACGATCCTTCCGATTTTGGAGACTGCAGACTATAAAAACCGCCGCAATTTGGATTCCTACTATTCCTTTGCCATCAGCCGAAAAAAGCTGGCCTGGCTGCATTATCTCAGCGGATGGATCCAGATCGCAGTGATCTACTCGGTAACCTATCTGTTTGCATGCCTTACGTTGTCTACACACCAAACGCCGTTTTCGCTGATCTACCTGCTTCCGTATTACTTTGGCTCCCTCGCGCTTGGACTGGTGATGTATTCGGTGTTCCTGTTTTTATTCGGAGAGGGAAATACCGTGGTGGACGGCGTGCTGTTCTGCGTGCTTGGAATCTTTGGTTTGACGATGCTGCTTTCGCTGGTGCAGGAGCTGATTCGCGTTTTCAGCAGCCGCAGTTCCTTGCCTTTTGTCCCTTTTTGGGGATGCGTTTACACCCCAATCAATAATTTGACGGTAGTGATTCAGCATTGGCTTCATGGAGCGTCGGACAGCTCCCGGAGCGTGGCAGAGATTTTGGAACAGTCCTACATGTTCGCCGTTTGGTTCCTTCTCGGCGTTGCCGCAGCGGTGGGATATTTCTATACGTTTACCCGTAAACGGGCCGAAACAATTGGGGATATTTCCAAATCCTGGTTTGGCTATAAGACCATGGTCCCAATTTACGCCTTCTCACTCCTTTTTATGGGGGCTATCGGAGGTGGATTCATATTTATTTTTATTCTGATGCTTTCCGGTTACTTCATTTATCGCCGTTCTTTTAAGCTGCGAAAGAGTGACGTGATTGTGTTGGCCGGCTACTTGCTCCTTTCGGTTTTGGGAGCGATCTTATGATATACAAACAGGCGTTGTACATTCTCGTATAACGCCTGTTTTTTATAAAAAACTCGTTCCATTCCCATTTTTCGAAAGTTCTTGAAAAGGAAAGGGGCGCGGGGGAAGGAAACACTTCTTTCAAGAAGTGTTTCCTTCCCCCGCAACTATTGTTTGTTATTTCACACGTTAAATCGGAAGAATACGATGTCCCCGTCCTGCATGACGTACTCTTTGCCCTCACTGCGAAGGAGGCCTGCGTCCTTCACGGCATTCATCGAGCCGTACTTTTGCAGATCGTCAAAGGCAACGATCTCGGCACGGATAAATCCGCGTTCGATGTCGGAGTGGATCTTTCCGGCAGCCTTGGGCGCCTTGGTTCCGCGGCGGATCGTCCAGGCGCGGCACTCATCGGGGCCGGCAGTGAGGAAGCTGATGAGCCCGAGCAGGGAATAGCTTGCCTTGATCAGGCGGTCGAGTCCGCTTTCTTCAATGCCCATGTCGGAGAGGAACATTGCCTTTTCCTCACCCGAAAGCTCGGCGATCTCGGCTTCGATCTGGCAACAGATCGGGATGATTTGGGAATGCTCGGTGGCGGCGTAAGCCTTGAGTGCCATATACGCGGCGTTGTCGGTCGGCTCGGCGCCGGCTTCGTCCTCGCTCACGTTTGCCACGTAGATCACGGGCTTACGGGTGAGCAGAGGAGTGTCGTAGAGGCAGGCTTCCTCGTCCTCGGTCAATTCCACCGTGCGCGCGCACTTGCCCTCTGCCAACGCGGCCATCAGCTTTTCAAAAACGGCCAGCTCGGCGCCGTACTTTTTGTCTGCCTTCATGGCCTTGCGCGTGCGATCCATGCGGCGCTCCAAAACCTCCATGTCGGCAAAGATCAATTCCAGATTGATGGTTTCCAGATCGCGCATCGGGTCGATCGCGCCGTCTACGTGAATGATGTTCTCGTTTTCAAAGCAACGGATCACGTGTAAAATCGCATCCACCTCGCGGATGTTGGCAAGGAACTGGTTTCCAAGACCTTCGCCCTTGGAAGCGCCCTTTACCAGACCCGCAATGTCCACGAATTCGATCACCGCAGGGGTATATTTGTTTGGCTTGTGCATGTCAGCCAGAAAATCCAAACGCTTGTCCGGAACGGTTACCACACCCACGTTGGGCTCAATGGTGCAAAAGGGGTAGTTTGCCGATTCGGCCCCCGCATTTGTCAACGCATTGAACAGCGTGCTTTTTCCTACGTTTGGAAGTCCAACAATACCAAGTTTCATTTTTATCTATTCTCCTTTAAAAGTCTTTATTTTTCAAGGGTTTTCGAGGTTACGGAATAGCGGTTACTCCACCATTACTCCACCAAACCGCACACCATTAATGAGTTCTTCCGACAATCTTCACTTTTGAGGTACACCATTTAAGTGAAAGCGTCTTCCCAAATCTCGTCGATTTCAGACGAATTTGCTCCCTCAAACTGTTTGATTGCGTTTACCATAGAATCGTCCGTTACGTGAACGTATTTGTCCATTGTGGTTTGGATACTCGCGTGACCGAGTAGCTTTTGCAGAACCTTGGGAGGCATCCCTCGTTCGATTGCTCTTGTTGCGTATGTATGACGAAGGACGTGCATCGAGAAATGCTTGATGCCTGCCTCGTCGCAGAGCTTGTAGAGGTGTGTGTCGTAGGAACTGTTTTTTGCCGGTGCTCCTGTCCTATAGTTTATAAACACAAGATCCCGCATCACGAGAGTGGATTTTTGTCCCGTATAACGATCCATGTAGTCGAGCGTTTGTGACAGCATCTCCGATTCCTTTCTCTCTCCGATTTTCGAATGAACAATTTCAAGAATCGAATACGCTCGCTTTGTGAGAGGAATCGTTCGGTAGCTTTGCGGAGTTTTGGGCGGACCTGCACGCCAAGAGCCTTGCTTGTGTCTGAACTCTAAGGTCTTGTTGACTGTAAGTCTTCGTTTCTTCCAATCAATCGCATCCCAGGTAAGACCAATCAATTCTCCCGTTCGCAAACCCGTTTCCAGCAACAGCGCATACTGATAATAGTTATGAGAACGCTTTGCAACCTCCAAAAATTTTTCTTGTTCTTCAACCGTCAGAGCACGAATGTTGCTTGGATCACTAATGGGTATATTGACCTTTAACCCATCCATCGGATGCTTTGCAATCATATCGTTTAATCTTGCCGATTTGAACATAGCTCCCATTGTTGTGTAGGTTTGAAGAATGGTCGAACCCTTGTATGTATCATACATACTGTTCACAACCAGTTTGCAATGAAGCTGTTTTACATCCGTTAACCGCAGATGTCCGATAATTGGCTTCATGTTTCGGATATATCGTTCGCGGTAGTTTCGAATTGTGTTCGGAGCTAAATCGCCAACGATCTTTGTAATCCAGAAATCAAACCATTCATCAACCGTCGTGTTGGACGGAAGAAACACTTCCGAATGCTTGTCTGCATACCTTGCTTCTTCAAGCCAGTTTCTCGCTAATGGGAGTGCCGGAAAGCTTTTTTCGCACCGTTTTCCATATCGGTTTACAAATCTTGCGACGTATAAACCATCTTTTCTTTGGCAGATGCCTTTGCCAATTTCTTTGCCTTTTAGGTTTTTACCCATAATTAACTCCTTTCTCTATCGAAAAAAGAGCCAATGCAACAACTTATATTATATCACATTGGCATAGATTTTTCAATAGTTCTTGCCTAAATAATCAGCGTATTTTGAATAAAATCCTCGAACGCTTTCCGTTTGACGAGCTTCTTTGTGCCAACAAACAGAACAAACGTACAGTTTGGCTTTCGAAGCAACTGATCGATCTTATTAATACCGATATTGCTGTACTCCGCAGCCTCTTTGATAGTTAGCGCCGCTTTCAAGTGAATAGGCACTTGGATATTGTTCTTCTCTATAATCTGCCTCCTTTCTTATAATTGTTTGGGTGGTGTTTGTGGTGGAGTATTTTGTTTGTCTGTCTCAAACTCATTCTGCATTGATAGAAAACTGTGCGCTTCACCTCCTTTCAAGTTTTCTATCACCTCACTCAGATCGAGCTTAAAATCTGAGTCTGGAGAAAGGCTGTATATTTGCCTTTCAAATATAATCACACTTAAAATTCTCGATTTTTATACCTTTTTTCAAAAAAGTTGAATTTTTTTCAAGCTTTTCTGATTTCTTAATGAGCTTTCAAGTGTCTTTACTAATACAGTGGAAATTTTGACGCAAAATCTCATCACGTTTCCGAAAATTTTTGAAAATTATTTTTCGGTTCAAAAAATGCATAAGAAAAAGCCGTTATCGAAAGCGTTATAAAAACGCCTCGTTAGCGGCTGTACTTGTGACTGCGCCAAAATGAAAAGTGTAAGCTAAAATCGGAACTCCACGCCCCGATCAAAGCTTACACTTTTTGACGATACTATTATAACATATTTACTTTAACTTGTCATCGGCTATTCTCCGCCTTTTTTTCGCCTTTTTTGTGACATGGGTGAAAAATCGGTATAAATTCATACGGATGTATAGTTAAACACCAGCGGCGCACCATGAAATACTGTGCGCCGCATTTTCTGTTTTTTACAGTTCAAGAATTGGATATTAAATTTAATATAAAGTCTTTTAGGTTTGTAGTTTCACTTTCAATAACCTTATTTTGCATATCCAAACTGATATCTGGAATTTCCAATTTTTTCAACTCCGACTGTAACAGTTTTCCGCCATTCGGACGACTTTTCAGATAAGAAAAATCATAATAGTTTATTATTTTTCGAATGTATTCGGCTTTAGGCACAGCTTCATTAATTCGCAAAACATGAGCATGATTATTTACCCATGATTTTCCCTCTATAATGATAGAAGTATCTTCTCCGGATGCCCAGCGAGCACCATCTTCGCCGATTAGCAGTAATTTTTCATCGAAAATATAGTCATCTATCATCCCCGCGATGCCGTTCGCCCCATAGTACGGTATGTCACCATTTTTTCGCTTTGATTTTTTAATAGGTTTTCGCATACTATCCAAAATTACTATATTTCCTTCATCAATATAGCTTTGCAAGGATTTCATAGGAACAGTGGAGGAATCAAAGGGGTTGATAAACGGTACTACATAAATTGCAGCACAAAAATCAGTGTCCGAAAAGCTTATCATGTCTGTCAGTTCTTTGACTTCAACATATTTACTGATGTTATCGGGAATATGTGTGGTATTTCCACGGAAGTTATTTCTAATAATATCTGCGATACTATTATTATCGCCATTGTCAAATAGTATGCTTTTTACCTCTCCGCTTTCATTATAAGGATACGGGTGTATACCTTCGTAATTTTTCATGCTCGAATGTTCGTATCCCAGATATTCCTTTTCTTCAGTTGCATTATTACCATAATGAGTAATTACAACCTGTTGGTTAAAACTCAGCAAATAATAAAACAGTTTTTCTTTTTCAACTTTTATTTGATCTTCTGATAATTTTTTAGCCCAATCAATATATTCTTGTAGTGTAGAAAAACCATCCAAATGTTCAATAAATTGACTAACGACACATTCTGATCCACAAAAGTTGAAATCCTTATATTTGCGGAAAAAGCTATCTACTGACTTTTTTGCCTGTTCTTGATCTTCATCAGGTCGGCGAATCAAAAACAACGCCACGGTATTTTGCCCAGTTAAAGCGAAAGTGTTCTTGCCAAAGTCAGCTATTCCTACAATCTTAAAGTATTTTAAAATGATACTGCGAGCACGGTAATAGTTGGATAGGTTGATTAGTATAGTGCTTGGCAAAATAATACCGGCACGTCCATTGCATTTAAGCAATTGTTTTGTTCTTTCGATAAATAAGCACTCGATATCATCAGATTTGTTACTCATATACTGAGCAAGTTCAAAATCTTCGTTTGCATTAGGCAAGAGAAGTTTAAAATCTGACACCGTATAAGGCGGATTAGCTACAATAATATCGAAAACAGGGTTATTGACAGTGGGATTTTCAGTATGTAACAGTCCAAAATAATCTTGAGAGGTAAAGCTGTCTAACCCATTTGCACACATTATATTGGCGTCTCCATCACCATTAAGAAATGTGGCGACTTTTGTTGTCTTAGCCAATCTATAGTCTTTCTCTACACCATAAATGAATTTTGTAGCCCATTTATACGAGTGCTTCCAACTATTTAGATTGTCTTTTTGGAGTTTTGTTCGCAAATCCTTTTCATCAATCGTTTGTACAATCTTATCAATTCTATCGGTTATCTCGGTCAAAAAATGTCCAGAGCCACATGCATAATCAATCACAAATGGAAGAAAATCATTTTCTTTATTTGAGATCTTAGTTTTTATGGTTTCTTCGATATCCAACGATTTACAAATAAAACTTGCTATTGGAATAGGTGTAAAGAATTGACCTGATTCCTGCTTAATACCTATATTCAGCAATCTTTCAAAAAACTCACTGAGATATTGCTGCTTTTGATTATAGCGTATTTTATATGGCTGCAACAGTAGCACAACGGATTTGATTATTTCTGCATTTTCAAGGAAGGTCTTTTTATCGATTATCTCTTTGAAGGCAAATGCGTTGTTTCTATACAAACGCAACTCGTTAAACATCCTTTTCAAAACGCTTCCATCACCGTCAGTACCATACAATAACCGATCTAACTCCGCTGTAAAAGCCTCTTCGGTAACATCCGATACAATGAGCTTAAGATATTCGGTCATTCCTCGTGTATAGAGATCATTCAACCTACCAAGCACTAATTCGGGGGTATCAGAAGCTTTCCATTGAAAAGCCAATTCTTCGTCGTCGGAGGTGTTATCTTCATCAACAATTTTGCATAAAAACAAATTGAATATTTTATCATATGCATTACTTTTATCCGAGACAGAATGTCTACGCAGAATTTCTGCAAACAGATTATAGATTGATCCTTCGTTATCATCTGCCTTCAAGCTTGGGTAGTCAATGGGCTTCAAATCACCTTTAAGCAGGCTTTTATTTGTCGCTTTATAGGGAGCTATACCATCCTCAAAAATTGCTTTTGTGATAAAATTTTTATCCCATGTATCATACAATGACTGTTGTGTAGGACAAGCTTTTAGTTTTTCTGTGCAAATGATGTCGTTTTTATAAATAATCTCTCCGTTGTTAGATACAGATGATGTATATAATAGCAGATATTGTGGGTTTTTGTCATTAAGAAAATAATTAAATAGTTGTTCCTTTTTGTAATTATTCGTTAAAATGATTTTTTTGGCTTCATCATATGGTTTGCCATACTGTTTGCACTCAATCATCAAATAGCCATTTCCGCTGCTATCCTTGACATATATATCAAGATATCCGCCTACCTTCCAACTTTTTTCAAGTTCGATAGATGAAGGATGATATCCTTTTTCTAAAAGCCTATTGACACATTCTAAAACAACAATGCTTTCGGGCTGAGAGAAATTGCAGGTCGTCTTTCTACCACAAATAATACTTTCACCATAATTTATTGTTGTTTTAGACAGTTCATCTGCAAATAGAACGGAAATCGCATAGTCATGTGAAATATATTCTTTTCGCCATATGTCCAACACCCCTGTGACGGGTGCGAAATTCATAGATTTAAGAAAAACTTTTACATCTTCAACATTCATTTGAAGTAACCTCCGTATTTTTATAGTGGCAATATCAATCACATCATCGTCTCATACTCAACCAGCGTTACGTTACCCATTTCTTGTGCTTTCTCTACGCAGCCTTTGGTAAAGCCGGATTTGGCAAAGAGGTAGTAATGCTTGTTTTTATAATGGAACAGGTTGCTTCTCTCAACAAGAAGATCGAGCACGCCGACGTCAACCTTTTCATTCGTCCACTTGCATTCGCCAAAAAGGGCGGTGTTTTTATCGGCTTCACCCATAATATCGATCTCAGTCTGGGATTTTGACTTAGGATCGTTACCCCACCAACGTCCGAGCGAGGTGAATTCTACGGGAGATTTGCCCGAAAGAAGCTGCTTCCAAAGATATTGTTTGCAGATCTCCTCAAACACTCTTCCCATATACTCGGACAGGTGCGGCTCGATGCGCTTATATGCGAGGTCGGATGCGCCGCGGGCAATGATTGAATTGTTTTCGGGCACGAATCGGTACCAAAAGCGGAACATATTGTCCTCAACCGAATAGATCGATTTTCGGGATGCCTTTTCGCCGTAGGGCGTTTCCTTCTGAACGATTCCGAGAGAAAGTAGATTCTTCAGATAGATGGAGCATACGTTGGTATCCTCGCCCACCTTGCTTGAAATCTCGGACATACGCGATGCGCCCGTTGCAATAGCAGTAATGATCGCGTTATAAATGGCGGGCTCGCGCACCTCCTGCTTGAGCAGATTGGTCGTTTCCTCAAACAAGGGAGAGGTTGGGTTCAGATAGGTATTCTTGATGTTTTCCTCAATGCTGAGCTTATCGTCGATCTGCAAGAGATATTGCGGTGTTCCTCCAACGATACCGTAAATGAGGGCTTTGTCCTCGCTCGATGCGTTTGGGAAGTATCGGCAGGTTTCCTCAAAATCGAAGGGATTGATCTTCATCTGTGCCGTCTTTCTTCCGTAAAGAGGAGCTTTGTAGGAAAGTACGTAATCCTCCATAAATGACATGGACGAGCCACAGAGAATGAGCATTAGCTTTGAGGTATCCTTATATTTATCAATCAAAAGCTGGAGCGTAGAGGCAAGGCTCTTGGAGGAACGGGCGACGTAAGGATACTCGTCGATTGCAAGCACGATCCTCTCATTCTCAGCCATTTTAAAAACATACTCTAAAGCCGCCTGGAAAGAGGCAAACGAGGTTTCAAGAGAGAACCCCGTGCCGTATTCAATAATGCTCTTCGAAAAGTTATCGAGATTTTGCTTGGCGTTGCTCTCAACGCCCATAAAATATATCGCTTTTTTGTCACGAACAAACTCGTTAATAAGCGCCGTCTTACCAACGCGGCGGCGACCGTAAATAACCGCAAATTCAAATTTATCCGAAGCATACAGCTTGTTCAAAGCCGTCAGCTCGCGTTCTCTTCCAATAAACATAAAAATATGCCTCCTTGTATCAGTTGACACTATTATATCATATCTTTTTAATTTAGTCAAGTAAGATTTGGTAAATTGCGATTATATATTTTCGAATTGCGGGACAAAATGCGGAACATTGCACGTTTTCTGTTCCGCATATTGTTCTTTGGCACCGCTTATGAGAAAAAAGAAGACTGCCGGGCGCGCGTTCCGGTAGGCGATATATCAGACTCATTTTTAACTATTTGTAAATAATGCGAAATTCAAGATAAATTCACCAAGCCACCCTTGTTTTTCCATACTGATATGGTATAATTAAGGTAATCTATTAAAGAAGGTGATTTATGATTTGAAGAAAGTAAAAAAATCGATACAGGCAATTCTTATAACTTTTGTTGTAGGCACTTTTGTTCCGAGAATTTTCAGTTTATCAGATTTTGGACTAGTCAATAAATTGGCTTGGAAAGGTCTGTTGGGAGCAGCTTTTGGAATTGCAACATTTCTTGTTGGCATTTTATATTCGTGCCATTTAATCTCTGGAAAAAGATCCGGAGGAAAAACACGAATTGGAATATATATTTCTATCGTACTGATTCTATGTTGTGCAGCCCCAATGCTTGCACTTTTTGTTGCTACGATGTCTAAAGTTGTTGCTGCAATTTTAGCCTTCGCAATGATGTGCGGCTTAATGTATTTGATTTGCAAGCTTATTAAATGGTTATCTAAAAAGAAACGATCTGAGGCTTGTTCTATAGGGAGCTCAGCTAAAAATCAAGAAATAAAATCACATGACAACACAAGTATAGAAAACAATATTCAAAACACGGTTGTTTCCAGTGATGTTAAATCAGAGATTATTGAATCTTGCACCATCGAAAAACCGACAATTACCGAACAATCGACCGGTGAATGTGAAGAAGTCACGGGGCTTCAACCAGCTGTAGAACATCTCGAAAACTTTGATGCTTGTTATACCTTGTATGAGCTTGCAATGTATCACGATTTCGAATCTGGTTGTATGACGGTAACGAACGACGAGAATCCAGATTTGAAGTGGGTTAAAATTTACAAGCCATGTTATGGCAACGGAAAGTTTTATGGATATGTAATGATGAACAATGCGCATCATTCGGTTAATGGTGAAATATTTTTTGCAAACAGACCAATTTGGTATTTGGTATGAAGCAATAAATTACTTTCTGGATAATTTAAACGAAAATGGGTATGACACAAAGCGAACGCCGTGTGCCATACCCATTTTATTTAGTTATCCAGCATCTCTTTTTCTACGAACTCAAACGAAATTTGTTTGATGATAGCAGTGCTGCCTTCCATATACTTTTGCACGAACTTTGCCATCCAATCGTAACAGATGATTTCACCAAGCACATCCGGATACAACGCTAACGCTTCCTTAAATCGTTTCAGTCTGGCAAGATCGCAATCGAGAAGTGATAAAACGTGTTTCTTTCCTTCTTCTGATGTGAGAAAAGCATCGTAATCAAATCGACCACATCCAAAGGTGCGCTCCTCGTCATCAAACAACAGTTGCAAAAGCTCCTCTTTCCAATTCGGTATAGTAAGGAATTTCAAGAATCGTGCACCATACTCATTTAACGGAACATAGTGAATGTAGAAAAACTGACTATCAAATCGATATTCCTTACGGCTGATCTTCTTGGTTGATTCAATCGAGCCCATTGCGATCTCTGGTGAAACCCCGAAAATGATTGCCGAATGGATACGGTCAACGCTATACGCCGCATTAGCCTCATAAATAAATT
>JAFVOP010000070.1 GCA_017505745.1 Clostridia bacterium | reverse complement strand
TGTAAACGTCCTTTGTTTTTCCTGTGTAAACCTTTTTCATACCAGTAGCTCCTTTACCCGTTTCGAGTAGATTTTTCGTTACTTTGCTATTATAGCACATTATTTTTTATTTTTCAATATCTTGATTAAAAAAATTTTTTCTTCGACTGTAAAAATAAAAAAACAAAAACAATTTATTTACATTTGTAAAATTATATTGACAATTTGAAAAGATTACTGTATAATAGTATCAGATAGAAAGGAGGCATTTCCAATGTATATCACCTATGAAAAACTATGGAGCCTGTTGCATTCCAAAAAACTAACCAAACACGATCTTTGCATGATGACAGGGATGAGCACGCGCACGCTTGCAAAGCTGGTAAAAAATCAGTCGGTAACCACCGATACGCTTTTGCACATCTGTGATGCGTTGGATTGCACTGTCAACGACATTTTGGAGATCTCAAAGGAGGAGCCAAAAATGACACTGTACGATACCTATAAGCTAAACCGAAAAAAAATATATGAAGATGAGTTCTGTATCCTTTATGAAACGGTGTATGATTCACTTCCGTTTCTCATCAAAGAGATCAAACAAAAAATGAATAAAAAAAGGGTTCTCCACTGTCGAGGGAACAGCGTGGTTATGGAACAACTGTATCCGGCCGGAATTTCGGCAGTTTCGATTCCCAGTGTAGTTACAGACCTTTCGTTTGTGGAAAAAGGCAAGGTCTGCATACTTCTTGCCGACGGCATCACGGTGGGAATCACCGGACGTGATGAAGGACGCTTTTTGTCAGAAAAGTCCCCCTATCAAGAAGGATCTCTTTATGTAATGTCCAAAGCAAAATTCAAGCTTTTCTCACTTCCGCAATGATGCTTATCCCTCATAAAATAAGGTGGGTAAATCCGGATCGATCATGTAGCGCTTAACGTGGGATGCATAGGCGCGATCCTTGGCGTATGCATGTGAAAAATAATAGGTTCCGTCTCCACAGGCAAACATCCCCGTTTGTCCCAGTGCAAACGGCACGCCGTAGATCCCATTTGCATCCGAGGTCCCGTAGGGTGCGAGGGCAAGTAGCCTTCCCGTTTCCCCTGCTCTTCCCAGCAAGGGCTTGCTTTGGGGAGCAACCGTTCCGTCAATCACAAAGAAGGGGGCGTTGGCAAACGCCTCTTTTTTGCCGCGATAGACCGCTGCAAACCAGTGCTTGGTGTAGGGATCGTATTCCAGATTCTGAATTCCGTAGGTAGTATTCCCGGTATATACGAAGTAGCGATCCTCTGCCCGATCCGGGCCGTTATGGTGCGGTTGCATTTGGGAAAGCGGCTTTCCGTAGATTTCAAATACAGTGGGATCGTACTGCAACAGCACTTGGTGGTCATTGTCCTGCCGCATGATTTCGCTGTAAATACCGTAAGCGACCATCAGCTTTTTGGGAGTCACACCTGCGTCCCCAAATACGGGACCGTACCCGATTCCGTCGATGCCGCTGCAACCGTACCGATGCGCATAACCGCTTACCTCGTCCACGGAACGATAATCGTCCACAACATCAGGCAGATAGACCGCCGACATGATGCCGTCCGTTTCTGCATCCATGTTGGGGCGACAAATGCGGTCCACGTCGAATTTTACAAGGTAAAACGCGTCCTCCTCGGCCAAAGCCACTCCGATCTTTTTCGCGATTCCTGCTCCAATGGAATCGTGCTTGTACTCCAGAGATCCGTACAGGCAGTTTCGGTCGGGATCGTAGGCAATGCACCCAAGATGGCCGATCAGATTTTTTACACTTCCGAGCATTTTTCCCGTGAGATCGGTCTTTATCAAAACCGTAGTAAAGGAATAGTAGACGTAACCGCGCTCCATATCCAAGGCAATTCCTTGGACGTGCCCGCCGGTATTCCATTCCCCGCTGAAAAGCTCCTTTGGCATCGCGTTCATAGAAGGCCATCCTCTCTCTCTTTTGATTTCCTGAAAACAGTATATCATATTCTTGCAATGAAGTAAACCCCTTTTGGGAAAACAGGAAAGTTTTTAAAAAAAGCGTACAACCTTTTCAAAAAAGTTGCACGCTTTTTTCATTAAACCATCTTCTCCTGCTTTACCTTATGGTCAATGACGTGACGGGAAGCCAATTCTGCGTTGATGTCTTCCAACGAAATTCCCATTTCGATCATCAGAACCATAACGTGGTATACCAAGTCGGAGATTTCATAAATCGTTTCGGCCTTATCATTTGCCTTACCCGCAATGATGACCTCGGTACACTCCTCCCCTACTTTTTTCAGGATCTTATCGATTCCCTTTTCAAAAAGATAGGTGGTGTAGGAGCCTTCTTTTTTCTCGATCTTTCTGCCGCGGATCACATCCATCAATGCTTGCAGCGAGAATGCCGAAAGCTTGTCGCTCTCAAATACAAGATCGTTAAAGCAGGAATCCGCGCCGGTATGGCAAGCGGGGCCGTCCTTTTTCACCAACACTGTCAAAGCATCCCGATCGCAATCGGCCATGATGTTCACAATGTGCTGACGGTTGCCCGAGGTTGCCCCTTTTCTCCAAAGCTCCTGACGGGAACGCGACCAAAAGCAGGTCATTTCCTCGCGGATACTGATCTCCAGGCTTTCGCGATTCATATAAGCAACCGTGAGCACCTTTTTGGAATCGGCATCTACCACTACGGCGGGGATCAATCCTTTTTCATCAAATTTCAATTCCTCAATATTCAACATTATTTTTACCCTCTCTCTTCAGATTCTTGCGGGGATCCCGTTTTGCACCAAGGTCTGCTTCAGATCCGCGATCGATACCTCTCCGAAATGAAAGATCGATGCGGCCAGCCCCGCGTCCACCTTGGGAAGCGTTTGAAACAGTGTAACAAAATCTTCTTTACAGCCCGCACCGCCCGAGGCGATCACGGGAACATCCACAACACGGCAGACCGCATCCAGCATTTCCAGATCAAAGCCCTGCTTCACTCCGTCGGTATCAATGCTGTTGAGCACGATCTCTCCCGTGCCCGCATCCACACCGCGTTTGATCCATTCGATGGCATCCATTCCGGTGTTTTCTCTGCCACCCTTGGCAAACACCCGAAACACACCGTCCACACGCTTGGCGTCAACCGACAGCACCACACATTGATCTCCGTATTTTCTCGCGGCCTCACGGATCAGATCCGGATTTCGGATCGCTCCCGAGTTTACACTGACCTTATCGGCTCCGCATTTGAGCACACGGTCAAAATCCTCCACGGTGTTGATGCCGCCACCAACCGTCAATGGGATAAAAATGGTTTTTGCAACCTCGCAAAGAATGTCGGTAAAAAGCGCGCGGCCTTCGGCGGAAGCCGTGATGTCATAAAACACCAGCTCGTCGGCGCCGTTGTCACTGTAAAACTGCGCCAATTTAACCGGAGAGGAAACGTCGGCAAGGCCCAGAAAATTAACGCCCTTGACCACGCGCCCATCCTTTACGTCCAGACACGGAATGATACGTTTGGTGATCAATTTGCCACCTCCCTTGCCACCTGTAAAGCAGCTTTCAGGTCAAGATTCCCTGTATAAAGCGCCTTTCCGAGGATCGCGCCGTACAGTCCCATATCACGAAGCGCGCGAACATCCTCCAATGTGGAAACACCGCCCGAAGCAGTGATATGCAACGAAAAGCGCTTTGCCAGCTCCTCATAAAGCGTAATATTGGTTCCGCCAAGCAGACCGTCCTTGGAAATGTCGGTGCAGATCACGGTTGACACGCCCTTTTTTTGCAGACTTTTACAAAAATCAAAGCAGGTCAGCGCCGAAAGCTCGGTCCACCCCTTGATCGCCACCATGCCATCGCGGATATCCACGCCAACGGCAACCTGTTCCCCGTATCGGTCAAGCGCGCGATCCAAAAAATCGGGGTCGGTCACCGCAGCCGTACCGATAATCACACGCGATGCCCCTGCCTCGATATAGGCTTTTACGGTCTCCATCGATCGGATGCCGCCGCCAATCTCGACAAACGCGCCGCTTTGTTCGATCACCGATCGGATCACACTCAAATTGGGAGTGGATCCGTCTCGCGCCCCCTCCAGATCTACCACATGGAGGTATTTTGCGCCACAGTTGGCAAATTGCTTGGCAACGGCAGAAGGATCCTCGTTGTATACCGTCATTTGCTGATAATCTCCGCGGATCAGGCGTACCGCCTTTCCTCCGATAATATCAATTGCAGGAAAAATATTCATTTCTTTTTTATTCCATCCTTCCCTTAGGAAACTGCCGATCAAAGCTCACAGAAGGCGCGCAGAATCGAAAGCCCCACGCTTCCGCTTTTTTCGGGGTGAAACTGTGTGCCGTACACATTTTGATTGGCAACCGCGGCCGTTAAGGTAGCGCCGTATTCGGTGGTTGCAATCACGGAACCGTCGCAATCTGCGCCGTAATACGAATGCACGAAGTACACAAAGTCGCCTTCCTTCAAATAACGGAAAAGCGGCGATTTTTCGTTTCCGAACCGCAGCGAATTCCAACCGATGTGCGGCACCTTCAGGTCCTCTTGGATCACGTCTCGGATCGGCTTTACCGAGCCTTGGATGAGCCCCAAGCCCTCGTGCTCCCCGTATTCATAGCTTTTTTCAAACAGCAATTGCATGCCAAGGCAAATTCCAAGCAACGCCTTTCCGTTTTGTACTTCCCGAAGAATCACCCGATCCAGCCCCGAAGCCCGTAGCTTTTTTGCAGCATCCTCAAAGGCTCCCACACCGGGCAGGATCAATCGATCGGCCCTTGCGATCTCTGCCTCGCTTGCAGTCACAACCGCTTCTTCCCCGATAAACGCAAACGAGCTCGCCAAGGAGAACAGATTCCCTACGCCGTAATCAATGATCGCGATCATAAAAGCACTCCCTTGGTGGAAGGAATTTCTCCCATCCGCTCGGCAGACTGCGCAACCGCCGCGCCAAGCGCACGCGCCAAGGCCTTGAAGGCACCTTCGATAATGTGATGCGAGTTTTTGCCATCGAGTTGGCGAACGTGCAGCGTAATTCCCGCATTGCGCACAAAGGCCGTCAGGAATTCCTCTACCAGCTCGGTATCAAAGCTTCCCACCTTTTCGGTAGGGATCTCCAAACGGTATACGAGGCAGTCGCGTCCCGAAATATCCACGGCGCACAGGATCAGAGCCTCATCCATCGGCAACAGCATGCTTCCGTAGCGGGCAATGCCCTCACAGGTACCAACGGCCTTGCGGAAGGCCTGCCCCAAGCAAATGCCGATATCCTCCACACTGTGGTGGTCGTCTACCTCGGTGTCGCCCTTGCAGGAGAGTGTGAGATCAAAGCGCGCGTGCTTGGCAAAAAGAGTCAGCATATGGTCCATAAATCCGCATCCGGTTTGAATATCCGATGTTCCGGTACCGTCCAACTCCAAGGAAAGAACGATATCGGTTTCTCCGGTTTTCCGTTTGATTTTCGCGTTTCTCATAATTCTGTCTCCTTCTGTTTTTTTGCATCGTTCAAAATCGCCTTCACAGCAGCTACCAGTGCTTGCATCTCCTCCATAGTTCCAATCGTGATGCGATTGAAATTCCGAATCGATTCGGTTTTGAAATGTCGGATCAAAATCCCTCGAGCCTTCAACTCCCGATACAGCGCCTCTCCGTCGATCTCCGGAGATTGCGCAAACACGAAATTTGCCTTGGAAGGCAACACCTGAAAGCCCAGGGCCGTCAGCGCATCGGTCAGATAGGCGCGGTTTTCTTCAATGATCCTGCAATTTTGCATGTAAAAGTCATTCTCATCCATTGCGGCGCTTCCCGCAAGCAGAGTCAAACGGTTGATGTTATAGGGGTTGGTGGAATACTTGATCTTTTCCAGATCCTCGATCAAGGCGCGGGACCCGATCGCAAAGCCGAGACGGGCACCTGCTAAGGAATAGGATTTGGAAAAGGTTCTTACCACCAGTAAATTTTCATACTGCCGTACCAGATCGATACAGCTCTCGGCGCCAAAATCCACATACGCCTCGTCGATCAGCACCACGTGGTCGGGGTTGCTTGCCACGATCCGCTCGATCTCAGCTTTTGACAGCGCGATCCCCGTAGGAGCATTTGGGTTGGCGATCACAACGGTTCTGCCGATGTGAACATAATCCTTGGCGCAAACCTCGAAATTACTTCCAAGAGGAATCCTTTTTGCATTCACTCCGTGCAGATCGGCATAGACCTGATAAAAGCCGTAGCTGATCTCGGGAAACGCAACACCGCATCGATCGGTATCGCAAAATGCCATAAACGCAAAGTTCAGAATGTCATCCGATCCGTTGGAAACAAAGATATTTGCCTTTTCAAAACCAAATTGTTTTGCAATCTTTTCCCGTAAAATTCCACATTCGGGATCGGAATACAGGCGCAGATCCTGCACCTGCTCTCGGGAGATCGCGCGGATCACACCGGGAGATGGCGGAAGGGGGATTCGTTGGTATTCAGTTTGATATATTTTTTGTCGGTTGGCTGCTCCCCGGGCGTATAGGCCGTGAGAGACGCGTACCGTTCTGCCATAAAGCGGCTCATGGTATTCCCTTTCTGTTCTGACGTTATTTCGGCTTCCGCGCGATCGCACTCTCGGCATGCGCGGTAAGTCCCTCTTGTCTTGCAAACAATGCCACATCATCGGCAACCGCATCCAGTGCTTCGGCGGTGTAGTACGTGAACTGCGATTTCTTTACGAAATCATCCACCGAAAGCGGGCTGGAAAAACGTGCAGTGCCGCTGGTGGGAAGCGTGTGGTTGGGGCCTGCAAAATAGTCGCCCAACGCCTCGGGACAGTATTTGCCCATAAAGATCGAGCCGGCGTGGCGGATCTTGGAGAGATAATCAAAGGGATTGTCGGTACAGATCTCCAAATGCTCGGGGGCGATCTCATTTGCAATATCGATGGCCGACATCAGGTTTTCTGCAACGATGATCTTACCGTTGTTATCGATCGAGGCACGCGCGATCTCGTGGCGGAGCAGCTTGGGAATCTGTCGCTCCAACGCGGCTTGCACATCGTACGCCAAACGCTCGCTATCGGTAACCAACACCGCGCTTGCCAGCTTATCGTGCTCAGCCTGCGACAAAAGATCAGCCGCCACCACGTCGGCGTTACAGGTGTCATCGGCCACAACCAGGATTTCGCTCGGCCCCGCGATCATATCAATGGCAACCTTTCCAAATACCTGCTTCTTAGCTTCGGCAACAAATGCGTTTCCGGGACCAACGATCTTATCCACCGCGGGCACCGTTTCGGTTCCGTACGCCAAGGCCGCAACCGCTTGCGCGCCGCCAACCTTGAAAATACGGTCCACTCCTGCGATCTTCGCCGCTGCAAGAATGGCGGGATTGACCTTTCCGTCCTTGGAGGGCGGCGTCACCATCACGATCGTAGCGCATCCCGCGATCTTTGCGGGAACGCTGTTCATGAGAACCGAGGAGGGATACGCCGCCGTACCGCCGGGCACGTAGAGTCCCACGCGTTCAATGGGCGTTACTCTCTGCCCCATCACCACGCCGTCGGTCTCCTGAATCACAAAGCTGTTACGCACCTGTCTTTTGTGAAATTCGTAAATATTCTCTTTTGCTTTTGTCATCACGCGAATAAATTCCGCGTCCACCGATGCAAATGCTTCGTCAATCTCTTCCGGGGTCACTTCCAGGGATGACAGGGTTACACGGTCAAATTTTTCGCAGTAGGCAAACAATGCATCGTCCCCGTTTTTGCGCACGTTTTCAATAATTTCGGAAACGATCCCCGCAACGTCCATTTTTACTTCCGTGCGGGCAAAGATCTCCTCATTTGCCACCTCTCCGTATTTATAAATGCGAATCATGTTATTTCCTTTCCAAAGGGCTCATTTGTTTGCCTGCGCGGCGCGAAGCGCTTGGCACATGGCCGAAATCTCTTTGTTTTTGAATTTGTAGCTGACCTTATTTGCCACCAGACGCGCGCTGATATCCACGATCGTCTCGCGCGGCTCCAGATCGTTTTCCAAAAGTGTTTTTCCGGTTTCCACGATATCCACGATCACGTCGGACAGTCCCAGAATCGGAGCCAGCTCGATGGATCCGTTGAGCTTGATGATGTCGATTTCGCGACTGATACGGTTGTAATACCCGCGCGCAATGTGCGGGAATTTGGTTGCAACACGAAGGGTGCGGTCGCGGGTATCGCAAAACTCCTTTTTACAAGCCACCGCCATACGGCATTTCCCAATACCGAGATCGGCAAGCTCGTAAATATCAGGCTCATACTCTAAAATAATGTCCTTTCCCGCGATCCCGATATCGGCCGCGCCGCGCTCGACGTAAATGACCACGTCCGAGGGCTTGACCCAAAAGTAGCGCACCCCTTTTTCGGGATTTTCAAAGATCAGCTTGCGGTTTTCCTCATGGATCGACGGACATTCATAGCCCGCCTGTTCAAAAATACGGTACGCTTTTTCACCAAGGCGTCCCTTCGGCAATGCAATATTGATCATTGATTTTGTCCCTCCGTTTCCTGTGTGGACAGATGCACATGTTCGCGATAGCGGATCATATCTGTTTGGCCGGGTTGTACAAGAACACGTCGGCCGTCCCGTTGAAAGGATTCCACCGTTTGTACGATGGCCTCGGTGCGTACTCCGTCCTCATAGGTCAACAGTACGTCGCAGTCAAAGGTGTCGCGCATCGTGGGCAAAAATTCCAGACGATCGAGATAAACGGCAAAGCCAATGGCGCCGGCCTGCTTCCCCATTCGCTGCAAAAGACTGTCATAGCGTCCGCCGGAGAGCACGCTTTCGGGAATTCCGTTCAAAAAGCCTCGGAAAATGATATCATTGTAGTAGCGCATATCCTGCGTCATCGAAAAATCAAGGTAGATCCGCGTGTCATTTCCGTATGTTTGCATCATGGATTGAATGCTGCAAAGCTGCTCGTAGGCTTTTTCCATTTTTTCGCCGCATACCAAGGGACGGATCCTCGGCAGAGCCTCCTGTAAGGGAGCGTACAAGTCGGTTACCAAGCAGATTTTTTCAATCTCATCCGCCGCAATGCCCCGTGACGTACAATACGTCAGGATCTCCGCCTTGTTTTTGTTTGCCATACAGTGCAGCAATCCCTCGGTATCCTCATTGCAAATGCCCGCCTGTTCCAGCAGACCCGTCAAGAACCCCATGTGGGAAAGATCCAAAATGTAATCCTCGGCAATCAGCGAAAGACTCTTTTGCGCCAGCATGATCACCTCACACACATCATAAAGACCAAGCGTGCCAATGCATTCCAGTCCGGTTTGCATAATCTCACGGAAACCGTCGCTCCCTGCCGCGGTGCGATATACCGTCTCGTTATAATACAGCTTCCGCACTGCGTCGTCGTTTCCGTTGACATTCTTCACGATCGAAAGCGTAACGTCGGGCTTGAGCGCCATCAATTTCCCGTTTGTGTCGGTAAACGTCAAAATGTTTTCACTCACCAGGAAGTTCTTATTGCGTGCGTACAGGTCATATTCCTCGAACTTGCTTACCTTGTAATGCGAATAGCCATACTGTCGGTACAGCTCTCGCAATTTATAGATTGCGTATTCGTCGTTTTTCAAGATTCCTTCCGAAAAATTCATATCTGTTCCTCGCCGATCCTGTTTAAAATTTTCTCATATCCGCCCGCGCCGTAATGGAACGCGCGGTTCACACGGCTGATCGTGGCCGTGCTGGCACCGGTTTGCTCCACGATCTTGTTATATACTACCTGCTCGGATAGCAGCTTTGCCACCTGAAGCCTCTGGGTAACGTCATCCAATTCCTTCCGCGTTAGCAAATCCTCCAAAAACGCCGCACACTCGGCTTCATTTTTCAAAGAAAGCAACGCCTTTGCCAAAAATTGAAAATCCTGATTCTGATGGAGATCCATGTTTTGAGCACTCCTTTCAACCGTTTTTGATCGGTTCTCATCAAATACTTTAGTATGATAACACACTAAAGTATTTTTGTCAATAGCTTTTCCAAAAATATCTCCAAAAAAGAGAAAAAATACATATATAAACAAAACAAAAGATGGCGAAACGCGATCGCTTGCCATCTTTCGTTGGGAAAATCAAAGCTTGCCCAGGTATTTCATCAGCGGAACGGGATCGTTTGCGGTAATCAGGGATGCGCCGTGCTTGATGCAAAGCTCCACGGCCTCGGTGGTATCGGCGCAGTACATGTGCATCGGAAGCCCCTTTTTCTTGTAGATATCCAAAATCTCGGAACGGACGATGGTCATGGAAAGACCGATCTCGTCGTAATAGCTGTACGAATCGGGCTCAAATTCCTTCATCTGGAAATCGGGATAGCCCATGGTGCGTCCGTTGTATTGGGTTTTGATGTATTTGATGGTTCTGGCATTGAATGCATAGAACCAGCAGGTGTCAAAATAGCCGTATTCCTTGAGAAGCGCTACGGTAATATCCACAGTTTCGGGGCGATGATCCTTGATCTCCACACCAAGACGAAGATCGGGACGAAGCTCCTTGGCAAGCTCCAACAGCTCTTTCAAGGTAGGCACCTGCGCGCCTGCAAATTCTGCTCCCTTCCAGGAACCAACGTCGAGCGTCTTGATCTCCTCAAGCGTCATGTCGTTGAGGTTGCGATCCACTCCGGCGGTACGTTTGGCGTTTCCGTCGTGCATGATCACGGGCACGTTGTCCTTGGAAAGCCAAATATCAAACTCCATGGCATCCACACCAAGCTCCATCGCTTTGCGATAAGAAATCAAGGTGTTTTCCGGGTATTTCGCGCAATAGCCGCGATGCCCTTCTACGATAATCTGACTCATTTCAAACACCTCCATAAGTCTTTCCTAAATTATAGCACCGCAAGGGTGAAAAGTCAAGAGTTATCAAGGAAAATGCGGGATTTCAAGGGAGACTTTTTTGTGATAAAAATGCCTCGAAGCCAATGCTCCGAGGCGGGGGCTGTTGGGGCTGATATTCATTGGAACACAGAGAAGTGGCTCCTGGGTTCCATCCGGGCATAAAAACTCCGCACCCAACACAGATTCCAAAGAATCCACATTAGGTGCAGAGAAAAAGTCTACTTATCTGCTCATGAGCGGAAGAATATAGCCTATATCAACCACCCAATAAAAATGTGAAAATATAATTAAATAAAATGGCTGTCCTACATTGAAACTCAACTTATAAAAAACAACATTCACGATGAACAATAAGATTTGAAAATGCACAACATACCATCTCCAAATAGCAACATTTGATTCTGAAGGAAATGATGAATAATCAATTTTTAAATATATTTTCGAGAATATTATGAAAATTACAAAAAATAGTCCTAATAAGATTTCCAAAACAAGAAATATTGATAATATCCTTTTTGAAAACAGATTTAAAATGGCATTTATCATAAGCATAACAGCCCAAAAAATACATATAGCAGCACTTGCCACTAGCATATAATGCATCACTTTTTTAATCAACATTTTGTGCCAACCTCTTGATTTTACTTGACATAGACATGATTTTGCTCATCACAAAATCACAACACAACACAGGGGACGTGTTTCCTTTCCATTCTTGGCGTTTTTTACAATATAATGTTAAGTCGCATTTCCTCTTTTCTTATAATTTCATTATAGCAGCAAAAAAGCATCTTGTCAACCCGTTTTTTTATGATTGGCAAAAGCACAGAATCCCCACCTCGGATTGCTCCGAGGCGGGGGTTCTGTTGGATTCTGATATTCACTGGAACACAGCGAACCGTATTTTGTGTTCTCTACCATTCAAAAAACGCGTGAGATTCCGTTTCGAAATCTTCAAGTGGTTTTGAAATATACATTTCCTTTTAAAAAATATGTGGTATAATGGGAATGAAAAGTAAGAAAGGAGTTGTCCTCGCTGATGAAGAAATTTGATAAAAACAATAAGTCCTTATGCAATCAATTTGAGAGCATCGCATGGATCGATGAAAGCGGTATAAGCGAAGCAGAGCTGATGGCAGCAATCGAACGGTTTACGAAAAATGAAGAAGGCCTTTCACGAGCCATTCAAAAGGCCAAAACCTTTGCCTTTATTGCCACGCGTTCCCGTATCGCCATTGATAAGGACGACATATTTCAGGATAAGCTGTTTGGTAACAAGCTCATGGCAAAGCAGCAACGAGCCATCGAACGTCAGCTTGTCAGTCAAAAGCTCAGCCAGGAGCGTGCAATTGTGGATACCGCCATTGCGTGCGGCGCTTATTCGGCCTCCAGCGATTTCGGTCACACCTCCCCCAATTCCAAATTGCTTTTGGAGATTGGCTTTACAGGGCTTTTGGAGCGTGTGAATCAACATGCAAAAAAGAATGGGCTTACCCCAAAACAACTCGAATTTTATGAATCCTGCAAGATCTCCTTGGAGGCAGTATTGCACGTGATCCGCCGACTGGCCGATGCTATCCGCCCCTACAATGAAGAAAATAGCCTTGCACTTTCGAATATTGCAATCGGAAAGCCGTCCAATCTTTATGAAGCGATGCAGCTATTGGTGATCTATTTCTTCCTGCACGAATTTATTTTCGGCACGCGCGTGAGAACCCTTGGACGGCTGGACGTTCTGCTCTTCCCCTTTTATAAAAAGGATATCGAAAGCGGAGTCCTGACCAAAGAAGATGCAAAGGAAATGATCAAATTCTTCTTCAACAAGTTCTGGACCGCAAAGGTTCCCTATGATCTGCCGTTTTGTTTGGGCGGAATCGATGAGGATGGGAACGAGGTGACCGGCGAGCTCTCCTATCTGCTGGTGCAAACCTATAACGAAATGGATATCCACAGCCCCAAAATTCACATCCGTGTTTCTGACAAAACCCCGAAGGAGTTTGTTCAGCTGGTGTTGAGCTGTATTCGCGGAGGCAACAGCAGCTTTGTGTTTGTAAATGACCGCACCGTGATCCAAAGCCTGACCCAAGTAGGAATTGACAGACGGGATGCAAACAACTATCTGCCCATCGGTTGTTATGAGCCTGCGGTTTGGGGAAAGGAGATCGGTTGCACGGGAAACGGCGGAGTCAACCTTGTCAAAGCAGTGGAATTGGCGATCACCGGTGGCGTGGATCTGATCAGCGGAACCCAAGTCAGTATTCCAACCGGCAACATCCGCACGTATGAGGATTTTCTTGCCGCTGTAAAGGCGCATATCCAATATTTGACGGAAGGCGGCATGCGCTACATCCGTGAAATTGAAAAGCACTATGGCGAGATCGGGCCCGACCCGCTTCTCTCCGCAATGTATGACCGAAGCGTGGAAACCGGTGTGGACGTATATGAAGGCGGTGCAACCTATAACAATACCTCATTTTATCTCTACTTTATTGCCAGCCTGGTGGATTCGGTTTGTGCGGTCAAAAAGCTGGTTTTTGAACAACAGTTGCTCACGTTCCCCGAGCTTTGTGACGTTTTAAAAAACAACTGGAAGGATCACGAAAAGCTGCGCCTGATTGCCAAAAGCATTCCCGAAAAATACGGCAATCACAATTCCGTTGCAGATGAAATTACAAAAGATCTTGCCGAGTACTGTGCCTCTATCGTCAATAACCAACCCAACAGCAGAGGCGGTGTATTCAAGGCTGCTCTGTTCAGCACTGATATTTTCGTCAAATACGGACAAAAGACCATGGCAACGCCGGACGGAAGACTTGCCGGCGAGGTGCTTTCCAAGAACCTGTGTGCTACGGTGGGTCAGGACAAACACGGAATTACCTCGCTGATCCATTCGGCAACCAAAATCGACCATTCGCTCTTCCCCAACGGAACCGTGTTGGACGTTATCCTGCATCCGTCCGCGGTAAGCGGCGAGGACGGCCTGGAAGCCTTTTACACGCTGCTGAAAACCTACATGGATAAGGGTGGTATGGCGCTTCACGGGAACGTGTTCCGTCCGGAGGATCTGAAAAAAGCACAACAGGATCCGGAAACATACAAAAACCTGCAAGTTCGCGTTTGCGGTTGGAATGCCTATTTTGTAAATCTGAGCAAAGAGGAGCAAGACTGCTTCATCCGGCAAGCAGAAACAACATTTTAAAGAAGAAATTGGAAAAAAATTGAACAACCAAATCCTCCCGCCTCGAAAATCTTCAAGGCGGGAGGATTTTATTCGTGTCTGATATTCATTTTCATTGGAACGCAGGGAACCCTATCCTGTGCTCCAGGTTCTCTGTGTTTCGGTAATTTTTTAAAGCGTATGCACGCGGAGCTTCGAATAGATCCGCTCAATGTCCGCACGCATAGGAGGCAGGGTTCCCTGTGTCAGGCATGCAGCGGTCCCATAGGCAAGCGCGCATTGCAACGCGCCAACAGGATCCTCGCCTCTTGCAGTTGCGGCAAGCAATCCGGCAACGGTACTGTCCCCCGCTCCGATCGTAGACACGGGACAGTCAAGCCTTGGCACCTGGAAGCAAAGCTTCTGCTTTCCGTCTGACCAAGCGGCACCGTCCCCGCCCAAGGTGATCATTACCTCCTGCGCCACTCCGCTTTTTACCATATCGCAGGCAATGGCGGCGGCATCGGAACGGTCCCGAATCTCATGCTTGGAAAAAGCCGCGATTTCCTGCTCGTTGGGCTTGATGAACCACGGATGGATCTCTCGCAGATCGTCCGCGGAAAAAGAGTTGCTATCCACAACCACACGAGCGCCGCGTGCGATCAACCGTTTGAGGAATGCAATCACCGCCGATTTCTCTATGCCACGCGGAAGTCTCCCGGAAAAGGCCAGTAGTGAATCGGAAAGCTCCTCTTTCCTAAGAGCCTCCTCCATCGCATCCAAAATTGCTTGATCTGCATAAAAGGTATCGAGGCTGATGCGGGTTTCGCGGTCATTTGCAGGATGCAGGGTGATGTTTTCCCGGATCCGTCCGTTCGTATAGAACGGAACATAGACAAGCCCATCCCTTTGCAATTCTCTCTCAAACGCCGCTCCGTTTTCCTCCGCCAGAACCACGTAGGCAGCGTTGGATATTCCGTTTGCCGTAAGCGCACGGGAGATGTTGACACCCTTTCCACCGGCTTGAATCACGGCGCTTTTCACATAGTTCTCTTTCCGCGCCTCAAACGAGTCCATCTCATAATGAAGGTCAAAAGCGGGATTGAGCGTGACGGTTCGAATCGGCTTCATGGATCAAAGCGCTTCCTTTTCGGCCAGGATCCGTCCCATGATCACGCCCATCACCGACGCCATCATAAGCCCGCGTGTCCATCCGCTCGAGTCACCCAGGCAGTGGAGCCCCTCTACGTTGGTATTCAAATTCTCGTCCATTTTTACGCGGTTGCTGTAAAATTTCAACTCAGGAGAATACAAAAGCGTTTCATACGAGGCAAATCCGGGCACCACCTGATCCATGGCCTGAATGAAATTGATGATGTTGGTCATGGCGCGGTACGGCATTGCGGCAGTAATGTCACCGGCAACCGCATCGGGCAAGGTGGGACGAACGTTGGATTGCGCCAGTTCCTTTTCCCAGGTGCGTTTTCCGTCCAGAATATCTCCAAAGCGCTGGACCATGATATGTCCCGCGCCGAGCATGTTGGTCAGCTCTCCAACCTTTTGCGCGTATTCGATCGGCTGATTGAACGGCACCGAGAAATTATGCGAGCAAAGGATGGCAAGGTTGGTGTTGTCGGATTTCTTTTCCTTGTAGGAATGTCCGTTTACCACCGCCAGATCGTTGTCGTAATTCTCCTGGCTGACAAAGCCGCCGGGATTTTGGCAGAAGGTGCGCACCTTATTTTTAAAGGGGGCGGGATATCCGATCAGCTTGGATTCGTAAAGCACCTTGTTGACCTTTTCCATGATCTCGTTACGAACCTCTACGCGAACGCCGATATCCACCGTTCCCGGCAGATGCGCAATGTTGTGCTCGCCGCACAGCTTTTCCAGCCAGTCCGCCCCACGGCGGCCCGTGGCGATGATCGTATGGTTGGCGCGGATCTCTTCGGTTTTTCCGTTCAGAGAAACGATAACACCGAGACATTTTGCGCCATCCAGAATCAGATTATTACACTCGCATCCAAAATAGATCTCCACGCCGTTATCGAGCAGATGTTTTTCAATATCCCCGTAGAGCTGATGCGCTTTTTCGGTTCCGATATGACGAATGGGACAGTCTACAAGCTTGAGTCCCGCGCGGATCGCGCGCTTACGGATCTCCTTGACCTCCTCGTTGATCTCGGCTCCCTCCACGTGGGTATCGGCGCCGAAATCCAGATAGATCGTATCGGTATAATCGGTGATCTTTTGCACGAAATCGGCTCCCAACAGCTGCGGCAAGTCTCCTCCAACCTCACAGCTGAGCGAAAGCTTTCCGTCCGAAAACGCCCCCGCGCCCGAAAATCCCGTGGTAATGTGGCAATACGGACGGCAATTCATACAACGTCCCGTTTTTGCCTTGGGACAATATCTGCGCCCCACCGGCTGGCCTTTTTCCACAATTACGATCTTTTGCTTCGATCCTTTTCGCAAAAGCTCCAAGGCGGTAAAAATACCGGCAGGTCCGGCACCTACGATCACAATATCGGTCTTCACTGTTTATTCTTCCTTTCTCAATTTCTGTTTTATCGGCATGCAAAAACCGGAGCTTGCGGTCTCCGGTTTTCGCACTTCTATCAATATTCCGCGGTTCCGACCGTGCGGGGATACGGAATAACGTCACGAATGTTGGAAACACCGGTAAGATACATGATAATGCGCTCAAAGCCAAGACCGTATCCGGCATGCTTGGTGCCTCCGTATTTCCGCAGGTTTACGTACCACCAGTAGTCCTCCTCGCGGAGATTGCATTCCTTCATACGGGAAAGAAGCACATCGATGCGCTCTTCTCTCTGGCTACCTCCGATGATCTCACCAACACCCGGCACCAGCATATCCATTGCCGCTACCGTTTTTCCGTCGTCGTTCAAGCGCATATAGAAGGACTTGATCTCCTTCGGATAGTCAATTACAAACACAGGCTTTCCAAACACCTGCTCGGTGAGATATCTCTCATGCTCGGTTTGCAGGTCGCATCCCCATTCCACGGGGTATTTGAAATCGGCGCCGCTCTTTTTCAAAAGCTCCACAGCCTCGGTGTAGGTCACCTTTTCATAATCGCTGTTGGCAAGCGTGTTGAGACGGTCCAAAAGCGTTTTATCCACAAAATTATTGAAAAATTCAAGCTCCTGCGCGCAATTGGTAAGCACGTGGCGGATAATATACTGGATCATATCCCACGCCAGCTGCATGTTGTCGTTCAGATCGGCAAACGCGATCTCAGGCTCAATCATCCAGAACTCGGCGGCATGACGCGCGGTGTTGGAATTTTCGGCACGGAACGTGGGGCCAAACGTGTAGATGTTTCCAAACGCCATGGCGTAGGTCTCGCCCTCCAGCTGACCCGAAACGGTCAGGTTGGTGCTCTTTCCAAAGAAATCCTGCGACCAATCGATGCTGCCGTCCTCAAGCTTGGGAGGGTTGGTCATATCCAACGTGGTTACGCGGAACATTTCCCCCGCGCCCTCACAGTCGGAGCCCGTGATCAGCGGAGTATGAACGTATACAAACCCGCGATCGTGGAAGAAGGAGTGGATGGCGTACGCCACCTCACTGCGTACACGGAACACGGCGGAAAAGAGGTTGGTTCTCGGACGCAGATAGGCCTGCTCACGCAGATACTCCACCGTGTGACGCTTCTTTTGAAGCGGATAATCGGGGGTGGACGCACCTTCTACCGTGATCTCGATCGCCTTCAGCTCGAACGGTTGCTTCATCTCGGGAGTCAGAACGACTTTTCCGCGCACCACAACGGCAGAACCGACGTTCAGCTTTGCGATCTCATCGTAATTTGCGATCTTCTCGCGTTCAAAAACGACCTGCATGGTCTTAAAGCAGCTTCCGTCATACAGATCGATAAATCCGAATGCCTTGCTGTCACGAATGCTTCTCGCCCAACCGCCAACCGTGATCTCACGGCCATCAAATGCGGTCTGATCGGCATATACACTTTTGATCAGTTGTCTTTTCATTCTAAAACCTCATCCCGCAGACGTTTGGTCTGCATTTTCTTAACATCTCATTATAGCATAAAAAATAGGGCTTGTCAATGTTTTTACTGACTTTTCCGCCGGTTCCGCGATGAAAAAAAGCCAAATTTCGGTCACAATACGGTGTTTTGTGCAAGGAGCTTTCGATCCAGCTTTCCGTTTGGCGTCAGAGGCATCCGTTCCAAACGCTTGCACATCGCAGGAATCATATAGCGAGGCAGATAGTTCCGCAGGAAGCAAAGCAATTCCTCCGGAGAAACCGATCCCGTGTAATACAGGAGAATTCGTTTTTCCACCCCGTCATAGACGCAACAAGCGCGTGAAAGCTCCTTGCATTCCGCAGCCGCTGCCTCGATCTCTCCGAGCTCGATCCGATGCCCCATATGCTTGATCTGCGAGTCCTTGCGACTCACAAATACCAGCTCTCCATGGGAATTTCGATAGGCCAGGTCTCCCGTGCGGTACACAGTTTCGGGATACGCCTTCTGCAAAGGATTTTGCACAAAGGCTTCCTTCGTTTTCTCGGGATTGTTGAAGTATCCAAGCGTCACACAGGTTCCGCGCAAATAGACCTCCCCCACTTCTCCGTCCAAGGCACGTTTTCCGTCCTCCCCAAGCAGGATCAGATCGGTGTTGCGGAAGGGGTTTCCAATCGGAATCGCCTCTCCCTCCCCCAAAGTGCGGTCGGCTCGCCAGTAACAGGACATTCCCGTTGCCTCGGTGGGGCCGTAAAGATTGAAGAAGGTGGCCTCGGGAAGCGCTTTGCGCCAAAGCTCGTACTGACGGATCGGAAACACCTCACTTCCAAAAGCGACAGTATGCAGATATTTCGGCGGATTCTTCTCCAAAACTCCAAGAGATGAGATCATCGTGAGTGCCGAGACCACCCAACAAACCGTGTTGATGCGGTGCTCGTTGAGAAAATCGCAAAGCTTCATTGGAAACAGAAAGAGTTGCTTGGGAACTAAATACGCCGTGGAACCGAACTTGATTACCGGCATCAGCTCCTTTAAGGGAGCGTCAAAGAAGAGCGGGGTTTGATTTGCAAACACCGTATTCTCGGAAAAGCCCAGTGCCTCACAAAGCGTTTCCACGTAATCGATCACCGATCGGTGGCAAGCAGCCACCCCCTTGGGAACGCCCGTGGAACCCGACGTAAACACGATATAGATCGGATCGGTGTCGATCTGACGCGCGCGTACCGAGGTCAGGGCAATCGGGTCCTCCCGAACGGTTGCCGCGCTGTCATAACGAAACACTTCTCCGCCAAAGGATAGCTTTGGCAACAGCTTTTCACCCTTGGCATCCACGATCATAGCACGGGCGCCCACGCTTTCCAAAATCTTTTCCATGCGTTGCACCGGCATATCGGGGTCCAAAGGCACGTAAAAGCAACCTGCATACACACTTCCGTAAAAGGCCGCGATCTCGTGGGGGTGCTTCTCCATCAAAATGGCAATTGCCTCGCCGTAATATCCCTTTTCAAGAAGTGCGCTTCCAATCGAGCGGGAAGCTGCAAAAAGCTCCGAAAACGTAAGCCCCTCTCGCCCATTGGAATAGGCCAGCTTGTCGGGGAACCGTTTTACGGTGTGTTCCAAGTATTCAAGAACGTTGGTTTGCATAAACGTCCAAAATCCTTTCCGTTAGTAATAGGGCTCCAGCGCCGGAGTTGCGGTAATGATCTTCTCAGCGCTCTTGGGGTAATGTTCGGTATCGTAAACATAAAAATAGTTTCCCTGTCCAAGCTTGTCCACCCGTTGCCTGGTATAGGCCTGCACCTGCAGATCGGTCAAAAGACACCCGCTGTGCTGTACCCCGCTGAGTCGGGTGGCATCATAATGATACCAGCGAGGCTCTTCTTTGGTTCCAATATTCACCAGATTCCAATAATGGCGCTCGTCCACGATTCCCGTGGTGCGCTGAATGTCCATGTTATCGATTCCCAAACGGACAAAAAACGCCTTGGAAAGCGCAAAATAGGTAAAGCAATCGCCTGCACCGGTGCGCAAGCCGTCATACGCCGCGGCGATCCAATCGCTTTTATTGGAGGATTCGCTGTAAGCGGTTCGGTAATAGACGTATTCGTAGACCAATCGCACCTGCTCTTCCTTGGAAAGTTCCTTAGGAATCTCCTGTGCGATGATGCGGTCGATCTCGGCGTACAACGCTTCTTCCCCAATTTCCTCTGCATAGAAATACACGCGTGCCTCTACCACGGTTTGATTTCCTGCCGCATCGGTTGCGATATAATAGACCGGATATTCTCCTACCTGCTTGGGATCCACCTGCGAGGAATCCACCGTTAAGGTCACCTTTCCCGCGCAGTTGTCCTCCACCGTAACGCCGCTTCGGTAGGAGATCCCGCTTCCAACCAATGCAGAGCGGTCACTCACCCCCAAAATTCTCGGCGGCTCTTCGTCCAAAATCAGGGAAAAGCAAACCTCATGCTCGCTTTCAAAGCCTTTGGGATCGGTCAGGATCAGGGATAGCGTATATTCGCCCAGGGAATCAAATTGATAGTCCTGTGCAAACCGCACCGTCCAGCCCTCCGGAAGAAATTCTAAAAAATCCTCTGCTGCAGGCAACTTGGAACCAACCGCATAGGTCTGCTCACAAAAAACGATCTCGGAGCGCTCCATGGGCTGATTGCATGCGCACAGTACGGCGCAAAGAAGCGCAATTAAAAAAAATGTTAAACTGTATCGAACGTTTCGCATCTTTTTTCTCCCAATCAGAATCTTACAAAGAAAGCGAAATCGGAGAACATCCGATTCCGCTTTCCAACGTTTTCAAAGCAAATGAATGCCCTTTTCCTCGCAGATTTTCAAATCGCTTTCCGGCCAATGAGAGGACTGCACCTCTCCGATATGCGCCTTGCGCAAAAAGAACATACACATCCGTGACTGTCCGATACCGCCGCCGATCGTATAAGGCAGTTCTCCGTTTAAAAGAGCCTGATGGAACGGCATTTTTTCGCGGTCGGAGCAACCTCGCTCGGCCAGTTGACGGCGCAAGGCCTCCTCATCCACACGGATTCCCATCGACGAAAGCTCCAGCGCGATATCGAGAATTGGATAGTAGACAATGATATCTCCGTTCAGCGACCAATCGTCATAGTCGGGAGCTCTGCCATCGTGCTGCATTCCGCTTTTCAGCTTTCCGCCGATCTGCTCCAGAAAGATCGCGCCGTATTCCTTTGCCGCCGCATACTCGCGTTCCTTCGGCGTTTTTTCGGGCCAACGGTCCTCCAGCTCCTGGCTGGTAATGAACGTAATATGCTCGGGTAAGAGTCTCCCGATGAAGGAATACTCATTCACGATGTAATTTTCGGTATGGCGTAACGCCGAATAAATACAGGAAACGGCTTCATGCAGTGTCTCTCTCGTGCGCTGCGAATGTGTGATGATCTTCTCCCAGTCCCACTGGTCGACGAAGATCGAATGGATATTATCGGTTTCCTCGTCGCGGCGAATGGCATTCATATCCGTGTAAAGCCCTTCTCCGGCCTCAAAGCCGTACAGCTTGAGTGCAAACCGCTTCCATTTTGCCAGCGAATGAACGATTTCCAGATGATTTCCCGAATGAAGATCAAAGGAAACCGCGCGCTCTACCCCGTTGAGGTCATCGTTGAGTCCGCTGCTGGTTTCTACAAACAACGGCGCAGACACGCGGATCAGATTCAACTGGGTGGAGAGATCCCGCTCAAAAAAGTCCTCCACTTTTTTAATGGCGTATTGCGTTTGCCGCAAGGAAAGGAAGGATCGGTAGCCTTCCGGAATAATCACGTTTGACATGTGGCACAAACCCTTTCTAAAGAAAACAATTACATAATATTATACCCGATTTTTCTACGTTTGTAAATAGAAAACCGCGATTATTTTTTGTTTTTTCGCATATCAGCAAAAAAATTTCGAAGCAACTCGGCGCATTCGTCCTCCAGAACCCCGTGTTGATAGGAAGGACGGATCTCCAACGGATAACGCGAAAGATCCAACAAGCTTCCGCAAGCTCCCATTCGGGCATCACGCGCGCCAAACACAACTCTTGGAATCCGCGCATTTACGGCCGCGCCCGCACACATCGGGCAAGGCTCGAGGGTAACGTACAGGGTGCAATCCTCCAACCTCCAATGTCCCACCTTGCGGCAAGCCTCTTCAATGGCAAGCAGCTCGGCATGCGCCGTTGCGAAGTGACTTTCCTCGCACCGGTTGTGCGCACGCGCCAACACCTCATTTTCGCGTACGATCACCGCACCAACCGGGATCTCGCCCTCGTCGGCAGCAATCCGCGCCTCTTCCAGCGCGATCCGCATCCATTTTTGATCAGACTCCATACACATACTGATACCCCAAAGCCAGCAAGATCAGTGAAACGATCTGCACCGCACATAGAACTAAAAAGATGATCATCGTAGGCCGCATAAACAGCTGCACGGCACGTTTTGCGGAAATCGGATGACTGGCATATTCGTCCGTTGCCGGCAGATTTTTTTCAAACACGCCCTCTTCAAAACGCTCTTTTCGAGAGAAAAAGCGACCGATGAGAATTGCCAGGCAAATCCCGCCAAGCAATAACAGCAAAACCTCAAATACGGTAATTATAACGGAGGATGTAAACCAATCCCCGGATTTGTAAAAGAGAACGCCCTCAAAAGTAGAGAGGAAATTGTTAAAGATATGGATCACCGTACCGCACCAGATGTTTCCTGTTTTTTCATAGATAATACCGAGAAAAATCCCCGCAATAAACGCATAAAAGATCTGCTCTGCATTTTGGTGCATCAAAGAAAACAGCAAAGCGCTGATCAGAATGGCATTGGTGCGGCCAAAGGGGCGACAGTTATTGAGAATGGCGCCGCGAAAGAGAAATTCTTCGCAAAATCCGGGCACAACACACATTACCATAAACTCCAGGACCCATGCGTAGACAGGGGGAGCCACCATGGACTGTCCCCACAAAATTTCCGAAGAAAAGGCGGAATAGTCAAAGATATTGACCATAGCAGAATTAAAATAGGCCGCCGAAAAGTTCACGGCAACCACCGCGGGGACCAAGAGGAAGATCCACGGCGACAACTGAAACTCCGAGCGCATCGGTTGGTAGATGTATCCGGCACGTTTGATCAGATGCTTCAGCAGCAAAACCGGCATCATGAAAGAAAGAAGGTAGATGGCGGCATATACCGTTTGATAGACCACGGTTGCAACCGGCTCCGGTACAAACGCCAAAAAAATCGGAAGCACGGCAATTACAATGGAAAACGCCGTGATCAATCCCCAAAACAGGAGCATCGTGGCTCCGATGGCACCGATCACCTTACGGTAATACGTCTCGTTCCGCGTCATTTGGTTTCCTCCTTTGCTTTTTGAAAGATTCTTTTATTATTTTATCACAAATCCAAGAAAATGTAAACCCTTTTTCAACAAAAAAGAAGGAAACCCGAGGGTTTCCTTCTTTATCTTATTTTACCGATCAGTGCAGGATGCAACGCTCGGTATCTTTATCGAAGATGTGGATTCTTTCCATCTCGAAGCCGATCTTGATGGTATCGCCGGCACGAGTGGTGGATCTGGAGGATACGCGAGCGGTAAGCTTGCCCTCTTCACCAACGTTGAGGTAGAGATAGATCTCGGCACCCATCAACTCGGTTACGTCTACGTATGCATCCAAGCAAGAATCAGCGCAGTTTGCGGCAATTGCCTTTTCATTGTCCTCGATGCACTCGGGACGCAAGCCTGCAACCACTTCCTTGCCGATGTACTCAGCAAGCGCGGGGTTCTCTGCCTTTTCCTTGGGGAGCTTGAGAGAGTTGCCTTCGTATACAAAGTATACGTCGTTGCCCTTCTTTTCCAGCGAACCGTTGAGGAAGTTCATCTGAGGAGTTCCGATAAAGCCTGCAACGAAGATGTTCACGGGCTCGTCATACAGCTTCTGAGGAGTATCTACCTGCTGGATCAGACCGTCCTTCATAACAACGATTCTGGTTGCCATGGTCATAGCCTCAACCTGGTCGTGCGTTACGTATACGAAGGTGGTTCCAACGCGGTTGTGGAGCTTGGTCAACTCAGTTCTCATCGCAGCACGGAGCTTTGCGTCCAAGTTGGAAAGCGGCTCGTCAAGCAAGAATACCTGAGGGTCACGAACGATTGCGCGTCCGAGAGCCACACGCTGCTTCTGACCACCCGACAAAGCCTTCGGCTTACGGTCGAGCAAGTGAGTGATATCAAGGATACGGGCTGCGTCCTCAACCTTTTTCTTAATGGTTTCCTTCGGAACCTTGCTCAGCTTCAGACCGAATGCCATGTTCTCAAATACAGACATATGAGGATACAGAGCGTAGTTCTGGAACACCATCGCGATCTTACGGTCCTTCGGAGCCACGTCGTTTACCAAACGGTCGCCGATGAAGAGCTCACCCTCGGAGATCTCTTCCAGACCTGCGATCATACGCAGAGTGGTAGACTTACCGCAACCGGAAGGTCCTACCAATACCAAAAATTCCTTATCCTTTACTTCCAGGTTAAAGTCCGACACAGCGGTTACGCCGCCGGGATACTTCTTATAAATATGTCTGAGGGATAAACTTGCCATTTTTCAAATTCCTCCTAAATTCGCGCCACGGACCTTGCCGTGACAGTATTCTTCAACATACAATATTGTACCAAATTTTTGTCAAAAAAGAAAGAGTTTATTTCCCCAAAATTACATTTCTTTTATTGTGCATCCTGCACAAATATAAAGAAATTTTTATGAACTCGCAAAGAAAACCGGGGTCTTTCTTTTTAATTTATTAAATGTTAAGTTTATTTTGTTCTCATGGTAAGCGAAATTCGTTTTTTCGGAACGTCCACCGAAAGCACGCGCACCTTTACGATATCGCCCACCTTTACCACCTCGGAGGGATGCTTTACGAAGCGATTGGAGAGTTGGGAAATATGAACCAGGCCGTCCTGATGCACTCCGATATCAACGAACGCGCCGAAATCAATAACGTTTCGCACCGTACCCGTCAGCTCCATGTCGGGCTTAAGATCCTCCAAAGAGAGAATGTCATCACGAAGAACGGGCGGTGGAAGCGTATCGCGGATGTCGCGTCCCGGCTTTTCCAGCTCGGCCAGAATGTCAAACAAGGTCGGCTCACCAATGCCGAGCTTTTCACATACCTTTACGATGCCCTCTTTGCGGACCTTATCTCCCAAGGACTTGTTGATGGTTCCGTTTGCAACGTCCTCCTTGCTGTAGCCAAACATGGAAAGCAGCTCTTCGGTTGCCGCATAGGATTCGGGATGCACACCCGTGTTGTCCAAAATCTCCTTGCCGCCGGGAACACGCAAAAATCCGGCCGCCTGCTCGTATGCCTTGGCCCCGATGCGCGGCACCTTGAGTAGCTGCGCGCGGGAAGAAAATTCTCCGTTTTCCTCGCGATACTTGACGATATTCTTTGCGGACGTTACGTTGATTCCGGAAATGTAGGAAAGAAGCGAATAGGAAGCCGTGTTGATATCCACGCCAACCGCGTTTACACAGTCCTCTACAACGCCTCCCAGCGCCTCATCCAATCTTGCTTGCTTCATATCGTGCTGGTACTGCCCCACGCCGATGCCCTTGGGATCGATCTTGATCAGCTCGGCCAGGGGGTCCTGCAAGCGGCGTGCGATGGATACCGCGCTTCTCTGCATCACGTCGAAATCGGGAAATTCCTCTGCCGCCAGCTTGGAGGCCGAGTAGATCGACGCGCCCGCCTCGCTGACCACAATATATTTCACGTCCTCGGGAATCTCCTTGAGCAGATTTGCAACAAAGATCTCGCTTTCCTTGGAGGCGGTGCCGTTTCCGATCGCGATTACGTCCACCTTGTGTCTGGTGATCAGGCGTTTCATGGTCGCCTTGCTTCGCTCGATGTCTTCTCTGGGCTTTACGGGATAGATCACGGCGGTATCCACAACCTTTCCGGTCTTATCCACCACGGCAAGCTTACAGCCGTGCGCGTATCCGGGATCAAAGCCCAACACCGTTTTCCCCTTCAAGGGAGACGCCATCAGCAAATGGCTCAGATTATCGGCAAACACCTTAATGGCGCCTTCGCTGGCGTTATCGAAAATATCGTTGCGGATCTCACGCTCGATCGAAGGAGCGATCAAGCGGTCATAGCCATCCAGAATGGCAGCGGAAACGTATTTCTCAGCAGGACTGTTGTTTCCGAGCAGCACCTGCGCAAACAGATAATTGAGAACGATCTCCGAGGCAACCGAAACGTCCACCTTCAAAAAGCCCTCTTTTTCGCCGCGGTTGATAGCAAGAACGCGGTGCGGCAAAACCTTTTTCAGCGGTTCGGAATACTCGTAATACTGCGCGTACACCGAATCCTCTTCCTTTGCCTGCTTGGTGGAAAGCAAACCAAACTCAAAGCTCAAGCGGCGCAGCTCCTTGCGGAACTCCGCGTTATCGGAAATATTCTCGGCAATGATATCCTTGGCTCCCTGCAAGGCTTCTTCCACGCTCGCAACGCCTTTTTCCTCGTTGATATACGCCTCTGCCTGCACTTCGATCGCAGGATCGTACGAAGGCTCTTGCGCGTACAGAAGTTCCGCAAGCGGTTCCAGTCCTTTTTCGCGTGCGACCGATGCACGGGTCTTGCGGTGCGGACGGAACGGACGGTAAATATCGTCCACCTCGGTAATGGTCTGCGCTGCATCAATTGCCGCCTGGATCTCGGGGGTCATCTTTTCCTGCGCGGTAATCAGCGCGGAGACCTCCTCCTTCCGCTTTTCAATATTGCGCAAAAAGGTGAGACGGTCGTTCAAGTCACGCACGATTCCGTCGTCCAGACTTCCCGTTACTTCTTTGCGGTAACGCGCGATAAACGGAATGGTGTTGCCCTCATCAATAAGCTCCACCGTTTTTTCCACTTGCTCCACTTTCAAATTAAATTCTTGTGCCAGTTTTTCAATGATGTTCATGTGGTGGGTAAGGTTCCTTTCTGTGTTTGGTCAATGGGTGTACGGAGCAACGCGATCTCCTCGGCCGTCAGCTCCCGCCATTCGCCGCGTGCCAGCGACGGATCGAGCGTGAGCGGACCGAATGATAGGCGCTCCAGATAGGTGATCTGATTGTGCACGGCCTCCATCATCAGCTTGATCTGGTGATACTTCCCCTCCGTGATGGAGATCACGCCTTCCTTTTCGTTTTGCAATCGGACCCGGCAGGGCTTGGTGACGTATCCGCCGATATCCACACCTGCCTCCAATGCGGCAAGATCGGTGTCCGAGAGTGGAAATTTGACCCGAAAGCCGTAGCTTTTGGTCACGTGGCTTTTGGGGGCGAGCAATCGGTGCGAAAGCGCGCCGTCGTTGGTCAGGAGCATTAGTCCGAGCGTATGCTTATCCAAGCGACCGCACGGAAAGATCCC
>JAFVOP010000069.1 GCA_017505745.1 Clostridia bacterium | reverse complement strand
GCATTGGTCAGGAACTCGCCCATCAGCTTCTTCTCGCCGGTAGCGGGGTCACGGGTAAATGCAACACCGGTTCCGCAGTTGTCACCCATGTTACCGAATGCCATTGCCTGTACGTTTACAGCGGTACCCCAAGAATAGGGAATATCGTTGTCACGACGGTATACGTTTGCACGGGGGTTGTCCCAGGAACGGAACACAGCCTTTACCGCGCCGATCAGCTGCTCCTTGGGATCGGAGGGGAAATCAGCGCCGATCTTTGCCTTGTACTCTGCCTTGAACTGGTTAGCCAGCTCCTTGAGGTCCTCGGCGGTGAGCTCAACGTCGAGCTTCACGCCCTTCTCTTCCTTCATTTTGTCGATCAGCTCTTCGAAGTACTTCTTACCAACCTCCATAACAACGTCGGAGTACATCTGGATAAATCTTCTGTAGCAGTCGTATGCCCAACGAGCATTGCCGGACTTCTTAGCCATAACCTCAACAACGTCTTCATTCAAGCCAAGGTTGAGGATGGTATCCATCATACCGGGCATGGATGCGCGCGCGCCGGAACGAACCGATACGAGCAGGGGGTTTTCCAGATCGCCGAATTTCTTACCGGTGATGCCCTCCATCTTCTCAATGTAGACCATGATCTCTGCCATGATCTCGTCATTGATCTGACGTCCGTCTTCATAATACTGCGTGCAGGCCTCCGTAGAAATCGTAAAGCCCTGGGGTACGGGAAGACCGATATTGGTCATTTCCGCAAGGTTGGCTCCCTTACCGCCAAGGATCTCACGCATGTTTGCGTTACCCTCGGAGAAGAGGTAGCAATACTTCTTTGCCATGTTTGGTAATCCTCCATATATTGAATATTTTTTTGAACAACATCGAACTGTGGGCACAGCAAAAAGCTGTTTTGGGCCTTTCGACCGTCACAGTACAGGATATTATACCACATTTTTTCCTTTTTTTCCATAGGTTTCTGCACAGAAAGCCATTGTATACATGTAAATATTTTGTGAACACCCCGCCGCGCCGTCAAAATTCGTTTGACAGATCGAAAAAGCTATTGTATAATAGTGTAGTTAGTAAAAGATAAAGCAGATCGCGACGGGTCCCCTCTGTGGGATCGGGCGCATTTTTGCTTGCTTACAGAAATCCGCAACCTGCGAAAGGAAACGTCATGGCAGATATTTTCGATTTATTCAAACAGATCGCCGGGAAGGAGGAGGCCCCCAAGGAGCCGATCACCTGGCTGATCGTAGGCCTGGGAAATCCCGGCGACAAATACAGGCTCACCCGACACAACGCGGGCTTTTTGACGATAGACTACCTGGCAGAGCGTTGCGGCGTTCGCATCGACCGCGCCAAGTTTCACGCGCTTTGCGCCGAAGCAACGGTCGGCTCGCACCGCGTGCTTCTGATAAAGCCGCAGACCTTTATGAATCACTCGGGCCTTGCCGTGCAGGAGGCCGCCGCATTCTATAAGATCCCCACCGATCATATCCTCGTGATCTCCGACGATATCTCCCAGGCGCCCGGCAAGATGCGCCTGCGCCGAAAAGGAAGTGCCGGCGGACAAAAAGGGCTCAACGATATCATCGAGTGCATGGGAAGCGACGCGATCCCCCGTTTGCGCATGGGGGTTGGCGCCAAGCCGCACCCCGACTTTGATCTTGCCGACTGGGTGCTTTCCACCTTCCCCAAATCCGAGCTCGACCTGCTCACCGGCACCTTTGAAAGCGCCCGGGTGGGCATTGGAAAGGTGCTGGACGGCGATTTTGACGGCGCGATGCAGATCTGCAATTCCTACGCGCCTCCCGCACACGATATCTGACCGCTTTTTCAAAGGAAGATCCTATGAGTTTGTTAACCGAGCTGATCCGTCAGGATCCCGAATATCTCCAGCTTCTCAAAACCGTTGAACGCGATTTCCGGCTCCAACCTCTTCCGATCCTCGCCTCGGGACTTTGCGACGGCGCCTCCGATGCCTTTCTCGTCTCCCTTCTGGAGGATAGCAACGCCTTCCGGAACGGAGCCGCGCTTCTCATTTGCCCCGAGGAAAAGGATTGCGTGCGCATGCTGGGAATGCTGGAGCGTTACGGCTTCCGCGCCGCCTTTTATATGGCGCGCGACCTCACCTTTTATAACATCACCGCCTCCCATGAGTACGAGCATGAGAGGCTTCGCGTGCTGTCGGGACTGTTGGAGGGAGACTACGATGCGGTGGTCACTACGCCCGACGCCGCGCTCGGCTACACCGTACCGCCGCAAAAGCTGAAACAGAACACGCTCCTGATCACCGAAACCGATCCGCTCGATCCCAAGCGCTTTGCCAAGCAGCTGACCGAGGCAGGCTACGTACGCGTGGATCTGGTGGACAGTCCCGGGCAGTTTGCCCTGCGAGGCGGCATTGTGGACGTCTACCCGCCCTACGGGGTCTTTCTCGACGCGGACAGCGACGAAAAACGCGGCTCGCACGCGCTCCGCATCGAGCTTTTCGGGGATGAGATCGACCGCATGGGGCTGTTCGATCCCGAAACCCAGCGCATGACCCAAACCGTGTCCTCCGCCGCCTTCCCCCCCGCCCGTGAACTGCTCCCCGATAAGGAAGCGCTCGAAAAACTGAAAAAGGCGGTCTCTGCGCAATTCCGCGCAACCCGGGACGAACGCGCTTGCGAGGAGCTGATCAGGAAAGCGCGGCGATCGACCGCGCGCAAAGAGGCGAGGGTGAGCTTCGGTTCCTGGACAAATATATTACCTTGGTCTATCCCGAGCGTACCTGTCTGCTCGATTATTTCAACGGCAAAAGACTGGTTGTGATCCGCGGCACCAACGCCGTTGCCGACCGTCTCAAGGCCTCGGAGTGGCACCTCAATCAAACCGTGGTCGAGCTGCTCGAGGGCGGAACGATCGCCTCCAAATACACCGACTACGCCAAGCCCGTTACGGCCTTTGAGCTCTTTTGCGATGCGCAGGTCACCCTGCATCTCGATTCGATCGCCTATCACGTCAGCGACAAAAGGCTTGCGGGGCTCTTCGGCTTCCGCACGAGACACACCGTCTCCTACTTTGAAAACACCGAGCTGCTCCTGGAGGACCTCGGACATTACGTGACAAGCGGTTACCGTTGCCTTGTGCTGGCCGAAAACGAGGCCGAGGCACGCCTGACCGAGCGCTTGCTGCGGGAAAAGGATTTTCTTCCCTTGCTCGCCCCCACGTCCGCCCGGGAGCTGGAGCGCGGCCGCGTGGCCATCCTGTGGCAGGACCTGCTCGCCGGCTTTGAACTGATCGCCCCAAAGGTGGCGGTCCTCTCGCTCAACCCCGACAGCCGCACGGGCGCGCTTTCGCTCTCGGGCAAATCGGCGTTGCGCAAAAAAAAGAAAAAGAATACCAAGAGTATCCTCTCTTACGCCGAGCTTGACGTGGGAGACTACGTCGTACACGAAACCTACGGCATCGGGCAGTACACGGGCATTGAGACCCTGACCTGCGACGGCGTCACGCGAGACTACATCGGCATCCGCTACGCGGGAAGCGATAAGCTCTTTTTGCCGGTGGAAAAGCTCGACAAGGTCTCCAAATATATCGGCGCGCACGCCGACGACGGCACCGTAAAGCTTTCCAAAATGGGAAGCGAGAGCTGGAAGAAATCCAAGGCGCGCGCCAAAGCCGCCGTAAAGGATATGGCCAAGGATCTCATCAAGCTCTATGCCGAGCGCATGCGTCGCCCGGGGCACGCCTTCCCCGCCGACGACAACTACCAGAAGGCCTTTGAGGATGCCTTTGCATATGAGGAGACCGACAGCCAGCTGGCCGCCGCCGACGAGATCAAGAAGGATATGACCCGCGCCATTCCCATGGACCGCCTGCTTTGCGGTGACGTGGGATACGGAAAGACCGAGGTCGCGCTCCGCGCCGCCTATAAAGCCGTGCTCGGTGGCAAGCAGGTTGCCATTCTGGTTCCCACTACCCTGCTCGCTCTCCAGCACTATCAAACCATCGTCAGCCGTATGCGCTCCTTTGCCGTAAACGTTGATATGCTCTCGCGTTTCCGCACGGCGAAGCAGCAGGCGCAAACACTCCGCCGCCTGGCAAGAGGGGAGGTCGACGTGATCGTCGGCACCCACCGTCTGCTCTCCAAGGACGTCTCCTTCCACGATCTGGGACTGGTGATCGTGGACGAGGAACAACGCTTTGGGGTGGCGCAAAAGGAAAAGCTCAAACAGATCTCCAACGGCGTGGACGTTCTCTCACTTTCGGCAACCCCGATCCCCCGCACGCTGAACATGGCCATGGGCGGCATCCGTGACATTTCGATCCTTGACGACGCCCCCAGTGACCGTCTCCCCATCCAGACCTATGTTCTGGAGGATGACGATCTGATCGTGGAGGAGGCGATCCGACGGGAGCTTCGCCGCGGCGGACAGGTGTTCTATCTGCACAATATCGTGGAAACCATCAATACCGTTGCCGCAAAGCTATCCGCCGCCATTCCCGAGGCGCGCATTACCGTAGCGCACGGAAAGATGGACAAGGAAGAGCTGGAAAAGATCTGGGAGCGAATGCTGGCGGGGGATATCGACATCCTGGTTTGCACCACCATCATTGAGACCGGCGTGGATATTCCCAACGCCAACACCCTCATTGTTTCCAACGCGCACCGTCTGGGACTTTCCCAGCTGCATCAGATCCGCGGGCGCATCGGCCGCTCCTCGCGCCGCGCCTACGCCTATTTCACCTATCCCCCCTACCGCTCGATCCCCGAGGTGGCGCAGAAACGGCTTGAGGCCATCCGCGAATACGCCGAGTTTGGCGCAGGCTTTAAGATCGCCCTGCGCGATATGGAGATCCGCGGAGCCGGCAATATTCTGGGTGCCGAGCAGCACGGACACCTGGATGCGGTGGGCTATGATCTTTATATCAAGCTGCTCAACCGCGCGGTCCTGGAGGAAAAGGGCGAACCCGAGGCCGAGCCCGAAACCGAATGCACGGTATCCCTGAACTTTGACGCCTTCCTGCCCGAAAGCTACGTCCCCTTCCCCGCCCAGCGCATGGCGCTCTACAAAAAGATCGCGCTCATTGCCACCGAGGAGGACCTTTCCGACGTCACCGACGAATTGGTCGACCGCTTCGGAGAGCCGCCGCTTGCCACGCAAAATCTGCTTCGCATCGCGCTGATCCACACGCTGGCGGTAAAATGCGGGATCACCTCGATCCGTCAGGACGGCGGCGAGATCCACATCTATCCGCAAAAGCTGGATTTTGAGATCTGGATGCAGCTTTCCGATCTCTTCGGACGTCTGCGTGTGCTGATGTCGGGCGAGCCCCACATCTGCCTGCGGTTGCAAAAGGGGGATGACGCGCTCTCCCTTATTCACAAAATGTTTGAAAAATATATGGAAATCCGAAACGAAAAGGCGTAGACAAACCGCGCGTTTTCCTGTATAATAAAAGCATCCACGACCGTAACAAAGAAAGGATACACCAAATGAAAACCATCACGCTTCGCATCCTGGCACTCTGCCTTGCCTGCGTATTGCTTCTTCTCACCTGCGCTTCTTGCACGGGAGGAAAGACCGGAAAACCGCTCCTGACCCTGGAAAAGGACGGCATTTCGGTCAGCATTTCGGTCAACGTCTACCAATTGATGCTCACCCGTATGAAGGGCTCTCTTGCCTTTTACGGCTATACCTCTCCCGACGGCTCCACGCCCGATAAGGCCGGCTTTTGGGAGTGGCTGGATAAGCATGACGGAACTACCCTGCAAACTGCCGACGAATTTTACTGCGACGCGGTGCTGGATAGCTGCCGCAGCTACCTCGTAGCCCTCTACCTCTTTGAAAAGGAAGGCCTCTCACTCTCCGCCGCTACGCTGGAGCAGATCGAGACCGACCTGGAGGAGCTGATCCGTACCGACGGCAACGGCTCCAAAACCAAGCTCAACGCTCTGCTTGCCACCTATGGCGCCAACTATGACATCCTCAAGGAGGCCTATCTCATTGAGGCCAAGGCCGACGCTCTGCGAGAGCATCTCTACGGCAAGAACGGCTCCAAGCTCGGTACCAATATCAAGGACGAATACCTGGAGGAAAACTACGTGCATTTCCGCCAGATCCTCTTCACCACCTATCGCTACGTCTATGAAAAGGATGCCAACGGCGATACGGTCTACTATTACAGCGACGAGGAAAACAAGGGCCGCATCTTCTATGACGTCCACAACGGCGTGATCGGATACGATGAAAACGGCGCTGAGATCAAGGACAAAAACGGTGACACCGTTTATTACGTCAAGGGCTCGGAGCAAGCGCACATTGCTTATAACAAGACCCACGGCGAGCCGGTTCCGATCCCCTTGAAGGACGGCTCGGGCTACGAGGTAGAAAACATGACCGAGGAAGAGCTGGCAGAGGTAAAAGCCAAGGCCGAGGAGCTGTACAACGAGCTGCAGGGCTCCACGCAAGCGGTATTTGAAGCCGTGATGGAGGCCGAAAGCGACGACATGGCAGAGGTTGGCGAATACGAGGACGGCTACTATCTGCCCAAAAACCTCAATTACGCCGCCTCGGGATCAAGCTACGCCTATCTCTCGCAGCTCGTATCGGCCATGGAGGAGCTGGAGGAGGGCGAGATCACGTTGGTAAAATCCGATTTCGGTTACCATATCGTGCGAAAATACGCGCACTCCGACAAGGCTTACGACAAAGAAGAAAACAAAACCTGGTTTTCTTCCTTCTATTCGGGTCTGATCGAGCAGCTCTTTATGGAGCGTTGCGAGGAGCACGCCAATGACATTTCGCTTGACGAAGCCCTGCTCGCCACCGCTCCCTCTATGAAAGAGGTTGGAATCAACTATTACTACTGATACCGATCCGCAAGGGTGGGAATGCCAACGCATAGGCATTCCCGCCTTTTTTGGGCAAATTCCAATATTTTATAAAAAAATGAAAAAAAGCAATTTCTATTGACTTTTGGGAGATAAGGTGCTATAATAGGCAGTGAGGATTTTATCCCAAAATAAAAAAAGTGAGGTATGAAACATGAAAAAACTACTGTCTCTCCTGCTCGTTGTCACTCTGATCACAGGTTGCTTGTTCTTTGCCTCCTGCTCTTCCTCCAAAGTCAAGGTAAAAGATTTTGAGTCGGATCCGCAGGCAGCGCTGAACGAGGCGTTGCAAAACTCCGGCAACCAGTTCTTCAGCGATGACGCAAAAACCGAAGCGGTGATCGAAAAGGCATTGCAATGCGGTTCTCTTTCCGTCGCATTTGAAAGCGACAGCCTGCTTGCCGGCGGCATGATCTCCAAGATCGCCGAAACCCTGTACATGGATTCCGAAAACGGCAAGGTCGTATCCGATACGTCCGTAACCGTAAACGGAGAAGACCTGTTTGCCCGTATCTTCCTGGATAAGAACGGCCTGGCCATCAACAGCGAAGCGCTGTTCGGTCAGAAGACCACCTTCCTTGCAAACCTCTCTACCCTTGCCGACAAGATCGACACCAGCGCGCTGGGTCAGATGATCGGCGCGGATGCAGAGACGATGGCTTCCGTAAAGGAAACGATCGAATCCGTAAAAGCCACCTATGAGGAAGCATTCGCATATGACGAAGAGGCTGCAAAAGAGATCTCCAATGAGATCCACAAGCTGCTCAAGATGGCCGTTGCCAACGAAAAGAATGTAACCATCACCGAGGGCGAAACCGCAAACTGCGTGGTGGTAACCTACACCATCGATAACACCACCGTAAAGGCCGTTGCCGATAAGCTTCTCGCAGAGCTTCCCGAGGATACCGAGGGACTGGATGAGCTGAAGGCACAGTACGATGAGCTCATCGAGATGATGAATGAGATGGCTGACATCAAGCTCACCGCAAAAACCTACGTAAACGCCAAGTCCAATACCGTAGCCAAGGCATCGCTTACCGGTACCGTAACACTCTCCGAATCCGGCGCGGGCGAGGCTGACGTGATCACGGTTGCCGCAGACCTGATCTACGGCGAAACCGAAATTTCTCTTTCTGTGAACATGACCGATGAGGATGGCGAAGGCGTTGCCGCCGACGTAAAGGTTACCAAGGAAGAGGCCGACGGTAAGGTCACCTATAAGGTAACTGCAAATGCAAAGCAGGAATCGGTAGAGGTCAACCTCATCAACCTGTCCTACACCTACAACAAGGCCAACGGCGAATTCAAGCTGGCAGGCGACGTATTTGCAGGTCCCGAGAGCAGAATGTCGGCAGAGCTGACCGGTAAGATCACCGTTTCCGATACCGAGGCAACCTACGAGATCAACTCTCTCAAGGTTCAGGATCAGACCTTTACCTTCAAGCTGACCCTCTCCTACAAGACACTCTCCGAGATCCCCGCAGTTCCCTCCGATGCAAAGGACATCATGGATCTGACTGAGGGCGAGCTCAGCGGCTTGATGGTGGACATCATGAACGGCCCGCTTGGAATGATCTTCGGCGCTTCCCAGGGCCCCGATTTTGACGATCTGGAAACCGAATTCAACCCGTTCTGATCTGTCCCATCTGCAAACTCCCGTTTGGGTCTGTTTGCAACGGAATCTATAAAAAACATCTCCCCGTATCGATGGTACGGGGAGATTGTTATTTCTGTATAAAAAATCCGAAGCGCTCAAAGATAGGGATCAAAAAAGGCCTTCAGCTCCTTTTTATAGCCATCGGGATCGGTGGAAAAGCACAGGCCGTGTCCCGCTCCGGGAGTGATCACCAGCTGCTTGTGCGCAGAGGTGCAGGCAGCGTAAAGCTCCTCGCTCATCGCGCAGGGCACGAAATCGTCCCGATCCCCATGGTAGAAGATCACGGGCAACCGACAGTGCTTCATCGATTCCACACAGTCGGCTTCGTCAGGATCAAACCCACCGAAGAGCCGGGCGCCGAGGCGAACGAAGGGATACAGAAGCTTGGCGGGAAGCCTCATTTGTGCTGCCACCTTGCCAATGATCGCGCGTGCGGAGCTATATCCGCAATCGGCAAGGATCCCCACCACGCTGGGCGGAAGCTCCTTGGAAGCAGCCAGCATCACGGTGGAGGCCCCCATGGAAATACCGGTAAGAATGATCTTGGCATTCGGGTTGATGTTTTGGAGCACAAAATTTACCCACTGCCGGACGTCACGGCTCTCACGAACGCCAAAGGTGATCACGTGCCCCTCGCTTTTCGCGGCGGCGCGGTGATCCACGATCAGAGCATTTCGTCCCAGATCAAAGCAGCGGAACACGCCCCCGTTAAGATCGCGCTCTCCGGTTCCGCGGTAGCCGTGGAACAGGATCTCGATCGGTGCGCCCTTGGTCTGCTCATAATAGGTGGCGTGAAGCTGCAAGCCGTCATAGGACGTAACCGTATATTCGGTGTGCGGCATGGCGCGGGTCTGCTTGATCCATTCCACCATCTGCTCCCGATGCGGATCGTAGATCGCCCCCTGCGGCGTAGGGTATTCGTCCGCGCGCAAAGGCTTTCGTCGCGGAGAATAAAACACCTTTAAAAAGCAGACCAACGCTACCGCAAGCACCAACGCGGCCATTGCAAGCAGCACGGCCGGAACAATCATCCAATCCTGCAAAGCAATCTCCTCCATCCCTGTGAATCTGCCCCTATTTTAGCACAAAAAGCCGTAAAATGCAACTTGTTTTTGGAAAAAAACAGCAAATGCAAAGCAGCGCTCCCCACAAGCAAAACCGCGCCCCATGCAGCATCACATGGGGCGCGGTTTTCATGCGAACAGAGATCGTTTCCCAAAGCCACTCAAAGCAGAACGGTGATCCAGATCGGGATCGTGATACAGGATAACACATGCGAATAGAGCGCCAGCCGCGCGCCAAGTCGGCAGTCCTCTCCCACAAGCTTTGGAAAGATCACGGTATTCAACCCGCAAGGCATGCACGCCATGACGATCGCAGAAGCGCGAACCGCTTCCGGAAGCTCGATCAGCATACCCAAACCCTCGCAAAGCCCGAATATGAGAAGTGGCATAACAAGCAATCGCACCGCAAGAAAGGTCACGATTCCCCGATCGGGGATCAGCTCCTTGGCAGCAAAGGAGGAAAGCACCAGGCCCGTGAGGAGCATACTGAGCGGTCCCACACAAGCCGAGGCGGAATGGAGCGCCGTGTTTACAAAATTGGGCAATTGTACGCCGAGCAAACCGCATATACACCCCAAAAGGATTGCCCCCGTAATGGGATTGAGCAGCTTTTTCCAAATCTTCCCCTTCCCTCCCGTCAGGAGCGCATAACCAAAGGTGTACGTGTAACACGAGAACGGAATGCCGTATAGGATCATATCGGTCAGCCTTTCGGAACCGAACAGAGCCTCAACCAAGCTATATCCAAGATACGCGTAGTTGGAAATTGTGAGCGAGTAACGATAAACTCGCCGTTCATATTCGTTTTTACTCAATTTGCCCGAAGCAAGCTTTGCAAATACCACCAGCAGCAGAAGCAGCGACGTGGAAACAAAAATTGCAACGTAATTCTCTTTCAGGTAAGAAACGGTAAAATTTTTGGAAAAGCTTGCAAACACCTTACATGGCAGAAGCAGATTGACCAGCAAAAAGGAAAGCAGATCGCTTTTTTCTGCGTTGCTCTTTTTTCGCTTTCCAAAGCACCAGCCCAAAAAGATAAACAGATACAGCACAAACAGCTGCTTGAAAATTGAAACCATAACAAGTTCTCTCCCGTATGCGGAAGGCTCACACAATGCCCATGCAGATCTCCACCAAGAGAGCCACAACCACCACCAGAGCCGAAATGATAAATCCGTGCAGCATCGGGCGCACGCCGGCCTTCTTCATGCTGGAAAAGGAGGTATTGAGTCCGATTGCGGCCAGTGCGCATACCATCAAAAACTTGCTCACGCGCTTGGTCAGTGCTACGGTTGCCGCGGGAATGGAGACCAGGCTGGCAAGGATCGCCATTGCCAAAAAGCCGAGAATAAACCACGGAAAGATCTTCGTCAGCTTGACGTTCATGCGCATGCCGGCAGAATCCCGGTCGGTTGCCAACGCCTCCTTACGCTTGAGACGCAGCTGGATCAGGGCAAATACGGTGACGGTGGGAATGATCGCAAGCGTACGCGTCAGCTTCACCATCGTGGCAAAATCTCCCGCCGCCTCGGAAAAGGCGTAGGCTGTGGCCACCACCGACGAGGTATCGTTCACCGCCGTTCCCGCCCAGATGCCAAATGCTTCGTCGGTCATCCCGAGGGCGCGTCCCATAATCGGGAACAGTACGATCATGGCCATGTCAAACAGAAAGGTGGCGCTCATGGCGTAGGCCACGTCACTGTCCTCGGCCTCGATGGTGGGCGCGATCGCGGCAATGGCGGAGCCTCCGCAGATGCCGGTGCCCGCCGAGATCAGATTGGAAAGCTTCCAGTTCAGTCCCAGCGCCTTTCCGATAAGGTATCCGCCGCCAAAGCAGGTCAGGAGCGTGAACACCATCACCGAAAGTGAAAGCTTACCCACACTCAAAATAGTTTTGACGTTGAGCGAAAGCCCCAACAATATGATCGCAAGCTTCAACAGCTTTTTCGAGGTGAATTTCAGCCCCGGCTGAACCGCCTTCGCTTTCTTCAAAAAGGGGTTGAGAAGCATACCGATAAACATTGCGATCACGGCAGAGCCAATGACGTGGATCGGAAGCAGACTCTCCAGAAAGCAAGCCAGCGCGGCAATCAGCACCGACAGCGCAATGCCGGGAATCGGTTTTGCAACGGCAATCAAAATTTTTTTCATAAGACCTCTCCAAAGATTGTATATTCCTGCAATATTATAACAAAAACAGTGGATTCTGTCAAGTAAAAACGAATTTAAAAATACTCTGCGCATGTTGCGACAATCAAAAAGCACCTCGGACGGGCTCCAATAAAGGGAGCATGCTCGCCTCTGCATTCTTAGCGGAGAAATAACTAACACCACCAAAGATTTTTCTTTGGCGGTGTTGTTTTTATGAGGCAAACTTACGAAAGGCTCCCTCCGGG
>JAFVOP010000068.1 GCA_017505745.1 Clostridia bacterium | reverse complement strand
TGACGCTCGTATCAACGCCGCGCTTTGCGTCGCCCTTGTGGATATAGCAATAGAGGCAGCCGTCGCTGCACTTTTTGCAACCTCTCCACGGATTCCACATTGGCATATGCTCACCTCTTTTATTTGTTCAATCAAATTCTTGTTATCAAGCAGACCAATTTTATCACGGCAAATAATCTCTTATAATTTCCATAATATCGCGCTCATACACGTTCCCACCGAGAACGTCGCCGTTTGGCTCGAAGGACACGCACCGCACGTCGCGCGGATCCTCCACGTAGGGATTTTCGGGATGATTGTCCGTGAAATACTCCGCGAGATATTTCAGCGCGTTTCCTCCGGGGAAAATGACATTTCCCTCTCCCACAGGAAGCTCCATGTCGGCAAAGCTGTTGATAATCTCCCTCGTTTTCCTGTTGTACGGATTGTCATCCGTCGCACTCACAAGCCACGCAGGCTGAAAACGGATCGGTGTGCCGCACTTCTTTGCCTCGGCGGCAAATTGCCTCACTACGTTAAGCGGTATGGTTTCCTGATGGAACGCGTCCACCGACAAAAGCAGATCGTTTACGCCGCACGTGGCAAGTCGCTCCGCGACCTCGCGGATTTTATCGGCGTTCTTTGAAAAATAGCCGTTGGTGATGACCTGGCGCTTGGGTATATTCAGCTCCGTTGCGGTTTTCATAATTGCATAGACCGCATCCGTGTACAAAAGCGGCTCGCCGCCAAAGGTCATGACCGTTTGGATATCATACTCTGCCGCGATTTTTCGCACCGCATCCGCGGCAATCCCGGGATCGATCCGCTCACCGCAGGACGCGTGATCTCCCTCGGAGCAATGCTTGCACCGCCCCGTGCAGGCGTAGGTCACGATGAACTCTATCTTGTTTAGATTTTTAAGATATTGGTTCATCATTTCTTTGCATCAAGCGACCAGCCGTGGTCACCATGATAGATCATCTGCTTTGTCATACCACCGTCGATGCAGATGTTCTCGCCTGTGATAAAGCCCGCCATATCGGAGCACAGATACAATACCATATTTGCAATATCCGGGGGATTTCCAACTCTGCCCGCAGGCTGTTGAGTGGCATCGGGGCCTTCGTAAACGGTATAGTTGTTGTCTATCCATCCGGGAGATATGGAGTTCACTCGGACTTTTCCGGCAAGACTCACCGCAAGTGCGTGTGTCAAAGCCGAAATTCCGCCCTTGGCTGAAGTATAGCTTTCTGACTCAGGCTGACTCATTCGGTCACGCGAGGATGAAATATTGACAATACTCGCACCCTTCGCAAAATGCGGTAAAAATAGCTTTGAGAGGTAAAACGGTGCGGTAACACCGACTCTCTGCGCGTATTCGAAGTCCTCGTATGTGGCTTCCGTGATTCCACGAAACAGAGGAGCCGCGTTGTTGATAAGATAGTCCACGTGACCAAAGTCGGCAATAACCTTTTCTGCGAAACGCTCAAGCGTTTCCTTATTGGCAAGATCGCCCTCGAAATAATTGTTCGGAAGAAGGTCGATCACACAAACATCCGCTCCTGCCTCATGGAATTTTTCCGAGATACACTTTCCTATACCGCACGCGCCGCCGGTTACAACGGCAACTTTATTTTTGAAATCAAACATATCATTTACCTCTTGAGTATATCTCTATTGCCTCCGACGCAAACTCGGATGTTCCCTCGCCGTACTTGTCGATGTTTTTCTTGAATCGCTCGTCGGCAACGTACATCTTGCCAAGACCCGAGAGAATCTCGTCGGTGCAGGTGTAGTAATTATCCGTGATGTGCGCCTGAAGCTTGGCGACATGCGCCTGCGCCTCGGCTGAATCGGCACTTGCGCCGCTCTTCTTGCACGCGGCGAACTCGGCAAAGATCGCCATCATGCCATCATTTGCCTCTGCCCTCTTCTCTTTTGTGTAATTCTTTGTCTTTTGCTCGTGCTCACGGTAGGCATCGGTGTTGCTCCAGCGTGCGCGAGCTTCGGATTCTTAATCGTTTATCATATCAATTTTATCTCCTTATCATCACTTGAAAAACGCCATCAGCAAGGTACCTGCGACCATCAGGCAAAGCCCAAGGAAGGATTTTTTCGAAAGCTTTTCCTTGAACACGAAATAAGAAAACGCAACGGTTACGATGATACTCAGTTTGTCGATTGGCACAACTACGCTGACAAGTCCGTGACCGATCGCGTAATAGTAACACAACCACGATGCTCCCGTGGCAATACCCGAAAGCGAAATGAATAGCAATTCCTTTTTGTCAAGCAACGGCAGCTGCTTCTGCTTTCCGCGCGCAAAAACGATCCCCCAAGCCATAACCAGCACGACGCACGTGCGGATCGCCGTGCCAAGATTGGACTCCACACCGGAAATGCCCACCTTGGCAAGTATCGATGTGAGTGCGGCAAAAACGGCGGAGAGCACCGCGTAGATCATCCACGAATGCCCCTTGACTTGTCCTTCGGTCTTTTTCTTTTCGACCATGAGAAAGATTCCAAGCGTGAGAATGGCCGTGGCGATCAGCTTGAATACCAAATTCGACGTCTCGCCAAAGCAAATGATCGCGAGCAGGACCGTGAGTATCGTGCTTGACTTATCAATGGGAACGACCTTGTTGATGTCCCCCATTGAAAGCGCCTTAAAGTAGCAGATCCACGAAGCGCCCGTAGCAAGCCCCGAGAGAATCAAAAAGATCAGTGACTTGGGCTCTATTTCCACAATCGTACCTTGCGATCCGACTACGAACACCATCACCCACGAAAAGATCAGCACCACCATGGTGCGGATCGCTGTAGCGAGGTCGGAGTCAGTCTTTTTGATGCCACATTTGGCAAGAATTGAG
>JAFVOP010000004.1 GCA_017505745.1 Clostridia bacterium | reverse complement strand
CGAGAAAAAAACCTACGACGCCTTTTGTGCTCTGCGGGAAGATGTTTTAAAAAATGATGGCATTCAAACTGTACTCCTTGGGTCCTACAGAACAATCGAACAGCAGGAAAAAATTTTTAAAAGCAATTTTGAAAAATTCGGTTTGGATTATGCAAAAAAATATGTTGCAAAACCGGGCTATTCTGAGCATCATACCGGCCTTGCAATTGATGTGGGAATCTTGTTGGAGGGTAAGCTCTATCGCACAAAGGAGGAGCTTTTAAGCGTAGACTATTTATTTGAAATCATTCAGAAAAAGCTTCCCCGATACGGCTTTATTTTAAGATACCCTAGGGGCAAGGAAGCTATTACCAAAATCGCCTATGAGCCTTGGCATTATCGTTACATAGACTCGCTCTCAATTGCGCAGGAAATAACAGATAAAGGAATGTGCTTTGAGGAATACTGTCAGAAAGTTTAAAGTGGAAATAGAGGACGCAAAAGGCGAAAGATATGTTTTCTCCATAACATTTGAAGATATATCCGTGAAATAAAAATATACCTTTTGGCTTTACAACCCCCGTTATTGGCATAAAAATATACCTTTTGTACTCCTCGCCCACGTCGAGAGTGTCGTTTGTCTGACGAGAAAATAACCGCAAAACCCGTAGGGGCGAACTGTGTTCGCCCGAAAATGAGAAATTTTTGCCCAATTATGCGGACGAACGCAGTTCGCCCCTACGATTACGGTGTTCAAAATCAATAAAGCCCCAATTTTTCGTTGAGACAAATGTGAGTTTTGAGCGAAACTCGAAAGTTCATTTTACAGCAGTACGGTATAACATATCGAAGAAAGGAAGTGATAGTATGGAGTTATATGCAACAGATTTGCATTTTTTAGGCGACACGCAAAAAGATCAAGTTTATGACTATTGCGTGCATGGAAAAGTTGTTTTCAAAATTGATGAGTGTAATCTGTCAAATGACGATTCAGATTGGTGTGTAAGTGCTTCTGCTTATCGCTTCTTACACTCATTATTTGAAAATCATTTTCTCGGTGCAGAAGAGCAAATGATTCCTTGTTGTGGACACTTTTTAATTCCATCACAAGATAAAACGAGCGTGACCATCAGCGGCTGTCCAAATGGAATAGATTTTGACATCATTCATGAAGATAAGAATATTATCATTCGCACACAGGACGGCACTACATATACGGCAACTTTTGAAGATTATAAAGTAGCCGTTCTCTCCTATGCAAAGCAGATAGAAGTTTTTTATCATCAAAATCCGTCAAGACAATTTGAAGACCAATTTGACCAAGACGGTTTTTCTGCCTTTTGCAACGAATGGTATAGTCTTACAGACAAAGCCGCCGATTTAGGTAATTGTATTCCCAAAACACCAACAGTTTCATTTGATGATTACGATTCTCATACCGAAAATGAGATTGCGGGCATTTCTCCAAACGGCATATCGCTAAAGAATATGAAATTCATTAATTTCAGGGAATGTGCCTACAACTTTAAACAAGTTCACGGTGGTAAGGGTACTTGTGTGGCGGAACGAGACATAACAGGAACGAACCCGTCATTTGGATTTTACACAGCACCTAAAACCACTCACATATTCTTCTTGCCAAATAGCAAAATTAAGGAGTTTTTCTCAAAGAGAAATACCGTTCAACGTTTTCACGATTTACAAAAGCAAATAGAATCGTTTGGTTTTACAACGTATGATATGAGTTGATCTGTGTAGAGAATATTCTTTGAAAATATACCTTTTTGCTTTACAACCCCTGTTTTTGGCATAAAAATATACCTTTTGGATTCTTGCCCCACGTCGAGAGTTTCGGTTGTCTGTCACGAAAATAGGCTAAAATCGACTCAAAAATGATCCGCGAGGAAAAACACGGCGATTGATTGGCATTCAAATACCACTTGAAGAACAGGAACAAACGTGACGTCCCCCGCAAATCGCAAAAGAGCGCATTTTAGCGGGTTTGTATCAACTATGATTATCAAAAAGGAGAAAAAGAAATGAAAAAAATTGTTCTTATCGGGGATTCTATCCGGATGGGATATGACAAATATGTCAAGGATGCATTGCAAGGAAGCTCCGAGGTGCTGTATCCTTTGGAAAATTGCAGGTTTGCCGAATACGTGTTGCGCTATGCACATGAATGGAAGAAAAAAGGAGAATGGGGAGAGGACGTTGACCTCGTTCACTGGAATGCAGGGCTTTGGGATGCGCTGGAGCTTTTTGGAGATGAGCCGCTGACGTCCCTGTCATATTATGAAGAAGCCATAAAGCGAATCGACAAAAGACTGCGTATGCTTTTTCCACAGGCAAAAATCGTTTTTGCTACGTCGACTTCCGTGAAGGAGGAGTGGTGTAAGCCCGATTTTAAAAGACGGAATGCTACCATCGAAGCGTACAACGCCGCTGCTGTAAAGGCTCTCTCCCATACAGATACCGTGATCAACGATCTCTATTCGTTGGTGAAGGACGTGCCCGATTCCTACCGCTCCGATTTCGTACACTTCTACACCGAACAGGGAACCGCGCTGATCGGTGGAAGGGTTTTAGAGGTCCTTTGCGAGTTGCTTGCGATCACGCCGTCTGAGATAAAGACAGAGAATTTTGAGCCCGAGCGGTATTCCAAAGACAAGATTGGATATTGACAGATTTGGAGAATGTGAAAAAAGGAGACGTTATCATGAAGGTTTGTGTGATTCAACCTCGCTATTCTTTTCACGAAACCGAGGTGGATCCGTGCTTTGAGGGTCTGATGGATCTGCTGGATACGTGCGATGAAAGCCTGGATCTGATCGTCCTGCCCGAATACAGCGATGCCCCGGCGGACGTGAAGGGGAAGGAAGAATTTTATCGCACGGTCGAGAGGAACAATTCGATCCTTTTGCAAAAGGCAAAAGAAACGGCAAAACGGTGTGGCTCGCTTGTGTTTGTCAATGCAGGCTATGAAACTGAAAACGGGATTCGCAATACAACCTATGCGATCGACCGAAACGGCCGGGTGGTTGGGCGGTATTTCAAGGCGCATCCGGCGCCCAGCGAGGTGAAGACCGATGCCGAGGGCGGACACGGGCTGGACGTGGCGTACAGCTATGAGCCGGCCGCTCCCTACGTTTTGGAAATTGAGGGTCTGCGCGTTGCATTCCTTACCTGTTACGATTTTTATTTCTACGAAAATTTTGCAAAGATCGCTCGTGAAAACGTGGATCTGATCATTGGTTGCGCCTTGCAGCGCACGGACAGTCACGAGGCGCTTTCCATCATCAATCGCTTCCTCTGCTACAATACCAACGCGCACCTCATTCGCGCGTCGGTGTCGCTTGGTGAGCATTCCACGCTTTGCGGTTGCAGCATGGTGGTTTCGCCAAAGGGCGAGGTCCTGCTCAATATGGAGAGCCGTGTGGGGCTTGGTATTTGTGAGATTGACCCAAAAAACAAATATTACAAGCCCGCAGGGCACATGGGCAAGCTGAAATCGCATTACGAATACATCGAAGAGGGACGTCGGCCGTGGCTCTATCGCAACGGCGGGGCCTCCGTGGTCCCGTTTGATGACGTGATGCAATATCCGCGCCTTTGCGCACATCGCGGCTTTAATACGGTGGCTCCCGAGAACAGCATGCCCGCGTTTGGAGCGGCCGTGGCGCTGGGAGCGGAGGAGATCGAATTTGATCTGTGGTCAACGAAGGACGGCGTGCTTGTTTCCTGTCATGACCGCACGCTGGACCGAGTGAGTGACGGAACCGGTAAAATTTACGAGCATACCTACGAGGAGCTGTCACAGCTCAACTTTGGAAAAAAGCACGGCGAAAAATTCCGGGGCTTAAAGATCCCTACGTTTGAAGAAATTTTGCAAAAATTTGCCGGACGGGTGATCATGAATATCCACGTCAAGATCTGGGATTTCAAGTTTGAAAACTCGATGCTGGAGGAGATCGTTGCGCTCATCCGCAAATACGACTGTGAAAAGCATGTCTACTTTATGACGGTGAACGATGCCATGATCAAGCGGGTGCTGGAGTATGCCCCCGATCTCAAGGTTTGTGTCGGCTGGGACGGCAACAAGGATCCCATGTCGATCGTGGACCGCGCCATTGCACTCGGGGCCTACAAGGTACAGCTGTTCAAGCCGTATTTCAATCAGGAAAGCATCAACAAGGCGCATGCTCATGGGATCCGTTGCAACGTGTTCTGGGCGGATGACCCCGAAGAGGCAAAGCAATATTTTGAGATGGGCATCGATACGGTTTTGACGAACGATTATTTGACGGTATACAATGCAACCAAAGGCAAGCGCGAAACAAACACGGACACCCTTCCATTCTGAAAAAAGGAGACTGTATTCAATGAAACCACGCATCGTTCTTTGCCTGTTGGCGTTCTTTCTGGCGTTGGCGGCGCTTTCGTCCTGTGCCGGACGAGAGCAGGAGCCTGACACGGTGTACGGCACCTACGCGCGGCCGAACGCGAACGGATTGGATTCCTTTACGGTCACGCTCATGGAGAACGGCACCTATTGGTACTACGCCACGTCGATCAGCAGCCACCTCGGGCATGGAAATTACACGCTCGAGGGGGACGTGGTGACCCTGACCGACACGCAGATCCCCGGCGTTTCGGGGAGCCTGACGCACACCTACTGCTTTTCCTATACCAACGGCACGCTGGTATATCTCGCAGAGCCCTCTGACCAATTCATGTATGTCAATCTTCCCGACGGCGCGGTGTTTGAGCGCGTGGAGGGCTTGGAGGAGATCACGCTCGGGCAATGAGCCACGCCAATCGGGGGCTGCGAAGGAAAACAGCATGAACACACACGGACCGTGCCGAGGACAGAACCGATCCTGTTTCTATGGTAAGCATTGGTTAGAAAAGGAGAACTAACACATGACGAATCAACAAGACAAATTTTTGGACTATCTGCAAAACGGGGCGGGGAAGTGGCACACGCGCGCCCTGACCGACAAAAGCCTGCAGGGCGATCGCGACGAGAGCGTGACCAACGTCACCCTTGCCACCTACGGTGACGCCGTACTGAAGCTTGCCCTGTGTGAGATCCTGCTCGACCATTTTGAGGAGCTGACCATTGAAAAGGCCAAATATGAGAGCGACGTATCGCTGGTGAAGATTGCGGAGCACTACGGTCTGCTCCAATATTTGCAGTTTGATCGGAGCAACCGCGAGATCCCACAGGACTACGACAGCCGCCCCATGGAACCCTTCTTTACGCAGAGTAAAAAGGAGCGCGTGCGCCACCACAACCGCCGCCGCAAGTACATCGCAACCGCTATGGAGGCGGTGTTGGGGGCGATCTACAAGGATCACCGCGATTTTTCGGAGATCGTGGAGATCGTGCGCGGATGGATCGAAATTCTGGACGGTCTGACGGCCGATTCTTTGAACGTTTTGAAAGGAAAAAATAAATAATATGAAAAACGACGGACTGAATTTAGAAAAGGACAAAAGGCCGATCACATCGTTTTTGTTGATCGGACAGTCGAATATGGCGGGGCGCGGCGAGTTCGCCGACGTGGAGCCGATTCAAAACGAGAACTGCTACATGCTCCGCATGGGGCGGTGGCAGAAGATGGCGGAACCGATCAATCCCGACCGCGACATTTTCAGGATCCGATACCACAGCGGCGTGGGTCTTTCGGCAAGCTTTGCCGACGAATACGCCAAAGCTACGGGCGAGCGTGTGGGACTGATCCCTTGCGCTGACGGCGGCACGAGCATCACCCAATGGCAACCGGGGGAGGTTTTGTTTGATCACGCCGTGATGATGACGAGGCTTGCCATGCGCACGTCCACATTTGGCGGGATCCTGTGGCATCAGGGTGAGACCGATTGCCGCACCGAGGAGGGCTTTTTGCCCTACCGCGAGCGGTTTCTTACCATGATCACGGCCTTGCGCCGCGAGTTGAATGCCGAGCGTCTGCCTCTGCTTGTGGGGGAGCTTTCGGAGCATATCTGCAATCCGAAATGGCAGATGGAGGATCGCGTCGAGCGTTTCAACCGCATGCTGCACGGGTTGGCACGGGAATTGCCCATGTGCGGCGTGGTTTCATCCGAGGGACTGACGCTCAAGCCCGACGGTCTGCATTTCAACTCGGTTTCTTTGCGCAAGTTCGGTGTCCGCTATTTCCAAACGCTTTGCGATCTGCAAAACAAATCATAAAAAGGAAAACAAAATCATGAGAAAACACAGAGGATGGAAAATTTTTGGGATCGTTGTTGCCGCGATCGTTCTGTTTATGACTGTCATCAACGTGATCCCTCCGCAAAAGAACGTTCAAAACAATCCGTTTGTGGTGGAAAAGGGCGCGCTTCCCATGATCGCCGCGCATCGCGGCGGCGGAGTGAGCAACCCCGAAAACACCATGCTCGCCTTCCGCGAAGCCGTTCGAACCATCGGCGTGGACGTTCTTGAAAGCGACCTCTATCTGACCAAGGACGGTTATCTCGTTTACAATCACGATTCCTACATCGACGAGACCTGCAACGTCAACGGCGATCTGCCTTTGAAGGAGGTTGAAGCACTCTGCGAAAACGAGGAAAACCGCCACTACATTGCCGACATGACCCTTGCAGAGCTGGAGCAATACAACTTCGGTTACTATTTTAAGGACAAAAACGGAGATCGCATTTACAAGGACGTGGCCGACCCGCAGGCAATGGGCTTGCAGATTGCAACGGTGGACAAGCTTTTCGAGGAGTTTTACGCAAGCCACCCCAATTTACTGTTTATCGTGGAGATCAAGAACGGCGGTGAGCGGGGATATGAGGCGTGTCGGATCCTCAGCGAAACGCTCGATCGCTATCCTGCCTACCGCAACCGCATCGTGGTGGGCACCTTCCATGACGAGATCGAGGAGGAGCTCAAAGCCCGCTATCCCGAGCTGCTTCGCGGCGCGCCCACGGGCTCGGCGGCAAAGTTCGTGCTTACGCAGTATCTGGGCGTCAACCTCTTTGACAACGGCGACTTTGCCTGCCTGCAGATCCCCACGAGCTACGATCTGGGAATCGAGATCACCCTGGACAAGGCAACCCTGATCCGCCGCGCGCATCGCAGAAATATTGCGGTGCAGTATTGGACGATCAACGATGCCGACGAAATGCGGACGCTGATCGAATTGGGATGCGACTGCATCATGACCGACGACCCCGTTCTGCTCAAACGTGTGCTGGCAGAATATCAATAAAAGGATTGCTAAAATGAAAAGAACCTTGCTTTCAATTACGCCAAACGAGTTTCCCTCCGCTTTTTGGAAGCTGCTTTCCCGTAGTACGGTTTATGACAGCAGCTGCTCACCCGAAGCGCGAGTATATTTTCTCGATTGCGACGGCGGGTATTTCCTGAAATCTGCTCCCAAGGGAACGTTAAAAACCGAGGCAGACCTCACGCGATATTTTCACACCAAGGGGCTTGCTGCCGAGGTGCTTGACTACCGTTCGATTGAGCGTGATTGGTTGCTTACGGCGCGCGTGCCCGGGGAGGATTGCACCCATCCGATGTATTTGGAGGACCCCAAGCGGCTTTGCGATCTGCTTGCCACGCGCTTGCGGGAGCTTCACGAGCTGCCGTTTGACGGCTGTCCCGTACCAAATCGCATGGAGACTTATCTGGCCACCGCCGCGCAAAATTACGCAGGCGGCGTCTACGATGCTTCTCTTTTTCCCGATAACTGGGGCTATGCCTCGGCGAAGGAGGCGTGGGATACCTTGGAGCGCCATCGGCACCTGCTGCGCTCCGACGTGCTTTTGCACGGGGATTACTGCCTGCCCAACGTGATGCTTGAAAACTGGACCTTCCGCGGTTTTATCGACCTTGGAAACGGCGGAGTGGGGGATCGGCACGTTGACATTTTCTGGGGAACTTGGACGCTCTTCTTTAACCTGAAAACCGATGCTTATCGCAACCGCTTTCTGGATGCCTATGGGCGTGATAAAATCAACCCCGACATGCTGCGCGTGATCGCCGCAGCCGAGGTGTTTGGATGATGGCTTATCCGGGGGGTCTTCTTACAAGAAGGCCCCCCGGATAACAATGTCATTAAGTTATAAGTTAAGGAATTATGAAAGGCTCTCCCTTTGGGAGAGCTGGCGCCGTAGGGCGACTGAGAGGGGATTTTATTTCCGAAAGCTCCGTTAACGTAAAATAGGATATTTTCTATATCAAAACTACCTATTTGGAGCACTTTGGGTCGTGGGTCCCAAAGTGCTCGCGGGAGCCAATGCATATATAAAGCGCACGAAACAAACCAATTTAGCAAGAAAGATGTGCGTAAAGTTCTTGAAAGGGGTCTGGGGAAAACTTCTTTCAAGAAGTTTTCCCCAGAAAAAATACGTTAATGAAGCTTATGCTCCCAAAGCCCTCTCCGTCACGCT
>JAFVOP010000067.1 GCA_017505745.1 Clostridia bacterium | reverse complement strand
CCCCATCGTGGAAAAATACCGCGAATACCGGTCTGCCGTGCAAACCATGGAGGATGCCAAGGATTTGCTTGCTCATGAGACCGACCCCGAGCTGCATTTGCTTGCCAACGAGGAACTCAAACAGGCCAAGGAGCAGACCGAGCGTCTCTTGGAGGAACTGACAGTCCTGCTGCTACCGCGCGATCCCAACGATGAAAAGAACGTGATCGTGGAGATCCGCGCGGGAGCGGGCGGTGAAGAGGCCGCGCTGTTTGCGGCGGTGCTCTACCGCATGTACACCATGTACGCCACCGCACAGGGCTTTCGCTGTTCGCTCCTCAATGAGAATCCCACCGAGCTTGGCGGCTACCGCCAGTTGGCCTTTCAGATTGAGGGAGACGGCGCCTATTCGCGCTTTAAGTTTGAAAGCGGCGTTCACCGCGTCCAGCGCGTTCCCGAAACCGAATCCCAGGGACGGATCCAGACCTCCACGGCTACCGTGGCGGTGCTTCCCGAGGTAGAGGAGGTCTCGATTGAGATCAATCCCGCCGATCTCCTGTTTGAATCCTGCAAATCGAGCGGTGCGGGCGGTCAGCACATCAACAAAACCGAATCGGCCGTACGCCTCACCCACAAGCCTACGGGCATCGTGGTGGAGTGCCAGGAGGAACGAAGCCAGTTCAAAAATAAGGACAAAGCGCTCAAAATGCTCCGCGCGATCCTCTATGACAAGGCAAGCCGCGAGCAAAGTGAGGCGATCGCCTCCGACCGCCGCCAACAGGTGGGAACGGGAGACCGCAGCGAGCGCATTCGCACCTATAATTACCGAGAAAACCGCGTGTCCGATCACCGCATCGGACTTACGCTCTATTCGCTGGATTCCTTTGTCAACGGCGACATCGGCACAATGATCGACGCCCTTGCCACCGCGGAAACAGCGGAAAAATTAAAGCGGCAGTCATCCTGACGGCTGTCCCAATTCAAACCCAAACGGAGGAATCCCCTTGCAAACCGAGCATTTGAACATTACCGACATTCAATCTCAGGAGTCTGACCTCCGCCGCGCCGCCGCCATTCTGCAAAACGGCGGTCTTGTGGTGTTTCCCACCGAAACCGTTTACGGCTTGGGCGGGAACGGACTGGATGCTGCCGCCGCACAAAAAATCTACGCAGCCAAAGGGCGCCCCTCCGATAATCCCCTCATTCTTCATATCGCAAAGCCCGAAGATGCAGAGCACTACGCGATCACAAATGATACCTATTATCGGTTGGCAAACGCCTTTATGCCGGGTCCTTTGACGGTGATCCTCCCCAAGCGTGACTGTGTTCCCACGGCCACCACCGGAGGACTGGACACCGTGGCCATTCGGTGCCCCTCGCATCCCGTGGCGCACCGCCTCATGGAACTGACCGAGTGCCCGATCGCGGCCCCCTCCGCCAACCTTTCGGGCAAGCCCTCCCCCACCTGTGCCGCGCACGTTGCGCAGGATATGGACGGGCGGGTAGACATGATCCTCGACGGCGGCAGCAGCGAGATCGGTCTGGAATCCACGATCGTGAAGCTCGACGGCGACCATTTGACCCTGTTGCGTCCCGGCGGCATTACCTACGACGCGCTCTGCATGGTCTGCGAGCACGTGACGGTGGCCGACGCGGTCACGCATCAGTTGGCCGAAGGCGAGCGCCCGCTTTCTCCCGGTATGAAATACCGCCATTATGCACCAAACGCCCCCGTGATACTGTTGAAGGGAAGCGACGAGCGCGTGCTTCGCTTTTTGCGCTTTGCGCAGGAGGAAGAAAACTGCGCCATCCTTTGCTACGACGAGGAGCTCCCCTATCTGCAAGACCGTTACCTTTTCCCCATCGGCGAGCGGGAAGATCTGGAAACTCAGGCGCGCCTGCTCTTTTCGGCACTGCGCTGCGCCGACCGCACCGACGCCGACGTGGTTTACGCGCACCTGCCTCCCATGGAGGGGCTTGGTCTCGCGCTCTACAACCGCATGATCCGCGCCGCCGCGCACACCGTAAAAAACCTCGACTAATTCCGTTTCCACACTATATCAGAAAGGATCCGATCCTGCATGGCAAGAAAGCAAAAGAAAGAGAAAAAAGAAATCGTATACGCGCCCATCGTCTATCAGCCAATCACCGAAACCATTGAAAAGAACTATATGCCATATGTGATGAGCGTCATTGTCTCGCGCGCGATCCCCGAGATCGACGGGCTCAAGCCTGCGCACCGAAAGCTCCTGTACACCATGTACCAAATGGGGCTCTTGAAGGGCGCACGCACCAAAAGCGCGAATATCGTGGGCCAGACAATGAAGCTCAACCCGCACGGAGACGCCTCGATCTATGAAACCCTGGTTCGTCTGACGCGCGGAAACGCCACGCTGCTCCATCCCCTGGTGGACTCCAAGGGCTCGTTTGGCAAGCAGTATTCCTCCGAAATGAAGTACGCCGCCGCGCGTTACACCGAATGTAAGCTGGATGCGATCTGCACCGAGCTTTTTGAGGGGATCGACAAAAACGCAGTGGATATGGTAGACAACTACGATGCCACTATGAAGGAGCCCGTTCTTCTTCCCACCACCTTTCCCAACATTCTGGTCATGCCCAACAAGGGCATTGCCGTTGGTATGGCGTCGGATATCTGCTCCTTCAATCTGGCCGAGGTCTGCGACGGAACCATCGCGCTTCTGCGCAAGCCCAACCTCTCGGTGGAAAAGATGATGGAGCTGATCAAGGCTCCCGACTTCTCGGGCGGAGGCGTCCTGCTCTACGACGAGGAGCAGATGAAGCAGATCTACCAAACGGGACAAGGCTCCTTCAAGCTCCGCGCGCGTTACGTCTACGACAAGCAGCAAAGCTGCATCGACATCATTCAGATCCCCTACTCCACCACCATCGAGATCATTCTCTCCAAGCTCACCGCCCTCTATAAGGAAGGCAAGCTGAAGGAGATCACCGACTTCCGCGACGAGATCGATCTGAGTGGCTTTAAGCTCACCATCGACATCCGCAAGGGCGTGGACCCCGACAAGCTGATGAGTAAGCTCTTTAAGCTCACCGCGCTGGAGGATAGCTTTAAATGCAACTTCAACGTCCTGATCGGCAGCGTGCCGCGCACGATGGGCGTGATCGAGATTCTGAACGAATGGATCAAATTCCGCCTGGATTGTCTGCGCCGTGAGATCGCCTTTGATTTGGGCAAGAAAAAGGACAAGCTCCATCTGCTCCTGGCGCTTGGAAAGATCCTGCTCGACATCGATAAGGCAATCCGCATCATCCGCCGCACCGAAATGGAAGAGGACGTGGTGCCCAATTTGATGAAGGGCTTTGACATTGATGAGATCCAGGCAAATTATATCGCCGAGATCAAGCTCCGTCACCTCAACCGCGAGTATATCCTCAACCGCATCTCCGAGATCGAGGGGCTCCAAAAGGAGATCGAGGACATGGAAGAAACACTCAAGGACGAGCTCAAGCAAAAAGCGCTTATCATCAAGCAGCTCACCGAGATCAAGAAAAAATACGGACAGCCCCGTTGCACGCAGATCCTGCCCATCGGATCGGTTACAGCCTACCAGGAAGAGGATCACATCGAAAACTACAACGCTCGCTTCGTACTCACGCGCGAGGGCTACTTCAAAAAGATCACCTTCCAGTCTCTGCGCGGAAACGATGAGCAAAAATGCAAGGACGGTGACGAGATCCTCAATCTCATGGACGGAGAAAACACCGACAACCTCGTATTCCTCACCGATCAGTGCCAGCTTTACCGCGCAAAGGCAGACGATTTCGGCACCACCAAGGCATCTGCCCTGGGCGACTATCTCCCCGTGACGCTGAAAATGGATGCCGACGAAAAGCCGATCTTGATGAACATTCAAAACAAATATCCTGCAAAGGAGAATTTCATCTTCCTTTTTGCAAACGGAAAAGGCGTTCGTGTGTCGGCCTCCAACTACGAGATCACGGGCAACCGCCGCAAGATCACATCGGCGTTCTCCAAAACCTCTCCCATTGTGGCGGCCTTCTATGAAAAAGCCCCCATGGAGATCCTGCTCGTCTCCTCCGACAACCGCGCCATCGTTATCAAATCCTCCCTCATTCCCCTGATGTCCACGCGTACCTCGGGCGGCTCCACACTCATGTCTCTGAAAAAAGGACAAACGATCGTACGCGCCACCACAGATCTCTCCGAGATCTCCGACAGTGAAAAAAGTCTGAAAAAGATCAAGATTCCCGCAACAGGTGTCCCGTTGAAATAATGGGACGCAATTTGACCGACCTTTTTTGAAAAAAAGGTCCGCCCCCAAAAACGTTTCACACGTTTGATTGCTGAACCACTTACTTTCATACAAAAAAGGAATTATCATTATGGCAAACAAAAAGAAATCCTCCTATTCCACACCCGTGCGCATCATGGCGCTCATTCTCACCGGTCTTGTGGCCTCAGGTGTGCTCATATACCTTATTACCTTTATCCTGAGTCTGTTTGGAATCGGAGAGCCCGGACACGGACACGTGCACTGAACCAAAACGCAACCGAAAATTGACAAAGAAAAACCTGAAGTGTATGGCGTTTTTCATTCGTACGTGGTAGAATGGAATCACCAAATACCAAGGAGGTTTTTATGACAACAGGAAACAAACTGGCCAAGCTTCGCCGCGAAGCCGGCTACACACAGGAGCAGCTTGCAGAGCTTTTGAACGTCTCCCGACAGTCGGTCAGTAAATGGGAAAGCGACCTTTCCTATCCGGAGACCGACAAGCTGATCAAGCTGGGCGAGCTTTATCAATGCTCCATGGACTATCTGCTCAAAGAAGACGTAGAGGACAAAAACGGGCCCCCCCAATCCTCTTCCCCGTCCTTTTCAAAATCTCTCCTACATTGGCATTTTGAGTGGAAGAGCAGGCGTACGGTGGGAGGTATCCCGCTCTGTCACGTCAACATCGGACCGGGCAGAACGGCAAAAGGGATCGTTGCCGTGGGACTTGCGGCAAAGGGGATCCTCTCCCTTGGGCTTTTTTCAATGGGGCTTTTGTCGTTTGGCGTATTCTCTCTGGGTCTTCTTGCCCTTGGCGCGTTTGCGGCAGGTATTGTCGCGGCAGGCGCGCTTGCCCTTGGCCTTTTGGCTTTTGGCGGCATCTGCCTTGGGATCGTTGCCGTGGGAGGCGTGGCCGTTGGGTGCTTTGCCGTAGGCGGGTGCGCCTTGGGCCGCTATCTTGCCATTGGCGATCATGCCTTTGGGGAAATTGCACTCGGCATAACAAGAATGCGCGCCGACCGCTACGGGGTCGCCCCCTTTGATGCAACCGATTTGGAAACCGCTTCCAATCTTTTGGAAATCACCGTGCCGCGGTGGCTCGGTTGGGCAAAACGACTCGTACAAACCTTTTTATAAATATACGGAGGACTCTTCATGATACCCAACTCTCCCCCCCTCGACGCTACCGCAAAGCTGCAAGCTCTGCTTGATCGTTGCGGCATCGTCACGCTGGATACCCCCGGCGAATATTTCATTCACAAAACGCTGATCATTCACTCCAACACGCGCCTGGTGCTGGCTCCCGGCGTGCGCCTGATAGCGGCTCCGCTCTCCCGATGCGCCCTGCTTCAAAACGAGCATTTCGCGGACGGCGGACATGACGAAAATATTGAGATCGAGGGCGGCATTTGGGACGGAAACTGCGACGAAATGGGAATGGACGGCGAATACGAAGCCACTCATCGACTCGATCACCCCTATTCTCCCGATCTCTTTAAGGGAAAGCTGATCCGCTTTGCGCACGTTGACCGTCTTTCGCTCTCCAAAATGACGGTTCGCAATCCCGTCAGCTACGGCATCCAGATCGCCGATGCCTGCGGATACGTGGTGCGCGACATCTTCTTTGATTACAACTGGCATTTTGGTACCACCGACGGCGTGCATATCAACGGCCCCTCCTACAACGGTCTGATCGAAAACCTTTCGGGAACCACCAACGACGATATGATCGGCGTTACTACTTACGATGAAGAACACGCCGAGGTCACCAAGGGCGACATCAAAAACCTCGTGATGCGCAACATTTCGGCACACAACGGCTATTCGGGCGTGCGCCTGCTTTCGGGCGAGGGCTTTGTAATGGAAAACGTGCGCATCGACGGGCTTTACGGAACCTACCGACATCACGCCGTGATCATCTCCAACCACAACCGCCGTCCCGGCAGGGTGTGGTTTGATAACCTTGTCATCGAGCACGTCTACGCATCCAAGAGCGCCACACCCTTGGGAGAGGGCTGCTTCCGGATGTGGGAGGACGACGCCGATAAGTGTGTCTTTCTCTCCTTTGATAAGGGCGCGATCTGCGGAAACGTCCTCATTCGTGATGTCTCCCGCCACCAGGCGCAAAGCACCGAAAGTCCTCTGCTTGGCCTTGGCAAGGATTGCTCAATCAACCGCCTGGTGCTCGACAACATCCATCAAACCACCGCCGAGAGCGCGACTGCACCGCTCTGGCAGATCAACGGAACGGTCCACACCCTGATCCAACGCGATGTAATACAAGAATAAACGAAAAAAGAAGAGAAATCCGAAATCCGATTTCTCTTCCTTTTTTTACTTACAAAGTGCGCGCAATCGTTTGATCTCCCGCAAAACCATATCCACCGATTCGCCTTCGTCTCCCCAATCTTCCTTCGTGATGGCAAGCATCTGCTCTTGCATAGCAATGGCCTCCTCGTAATCCCCGTGCATCTCGCAGATTTGTGAAACGGCATCCTCACAATCGGTAAATCGAGGCTTGGGACGCATGGGCATTGCCTTTTTGTAGTAGACGATCGCCTCGTCATACCGTCCAATTTTTGCCATGCAGCTTGCATACTCCACCCAGACGATCCAATGCTCCGGCCGACGTGCAGTCATCTTTTGCCACCACTCCAATGCCTCCGCAAGCTTACACTCCGCACGGCATATATGTCCCATGTACATTTCGTAATGATAGGTATCCTCCACGCCGCGCATCCGCTCTGCCCACTCGCGCGCCTCCTCGGTTCTGCAATCCGCAATTAAGAGATCCAATAGCCAAAAATAGTTTCGAATGTCGTCGGGATGCTCCTCGGTTATTTTCTTATAAAAGTCTATCAGCTTCCAATGATTAATGAAATTCCAATCCTGATAAGGCCCGTCCTCTGCATCAAAAATCGCATTGTGCGCTTCCTTTTTTCCCGGAAGAAGTTGAAGTGCTTCTCGCGCCAAGGGAGCTGCCAACTCGTGGTATTCATTGGACCTCTTATTGTAAAGCATGGCCAAAAGAAGTGTTGCCTGCGCACCGAGAGTCTCCTTTTTGCGGCATTCCTGCAAATAATGCTCCGTCGAAGTAAAATCCTGATCGGATAGAAAGCGAACGTTGTAAAGCATATTATCGATCCGTTCCATTCTGCACTCGTCGGTCATAGCAAACAGCTCATCGATCGATACGCCAAAAATTACCGAAATGTCGGGCAACATTTGTATATCCGGCATATTCGCGCCGCTTTCCCACTTGGAGACCGCCTGTGCGGTCACACCCAGCTTTTGCGCCAGCTGCTCCTGGGTCATGCTTGCGGAAAGACGCAAGGTTTTGATTCGACTTCCAATATCAACGATCATCGTTTGTTCCTCCTTATTCGTTTGATGACACCTCTATTATAACGGCTTTTTGGCAAAAAACAATAACGTATCCATTGAATTTGCCTTGACGGTTGGTTGAGTTGAATTCCTCAACACAAGGGATCCAACCCTGAACGCTCCCCGGCGTACCGTAGTGCCCAATCATATCATCAAAATGTGTGAGAAGTTTTTGAAAGGATAGGGGTGCGGGGGAAGGGAAACTTTTTGAAAAAAGTTTCCCTTCCCCCGCATAAAATATATTCGAATTCCAAATTACTCCGCTTTGTTTTCGGCAACGACCTTTGCGGTGATGTTCGCGGGAACAACGTCGTACCCGGTCACCTTATAGTCGAAGGAGCCTCTTCCCTGCGTCATTGCGCGAAGGATGATGGGATAATCCATCAGCTCTGCCTTGGGCGCGGTTGCCTGAACCACGGTGTAGCCCTTCTTTGCGGCGGGCTCCATGCCCATCACGCTTCCGCGGCGCTTGTTGAGGTCGCCCATCACGTCGCCCACGAGAGACTCGGGAACGGTGATAGCAAGGTCACCCACAGGCTCCAACAATACGGGAGCCGCGATTTCAAGTGCTTTCTTATATGCCAAAGAAGCAGCGGTCTTAAAGGAAAGCTCGTCGGAGTCCACGGCGTGGTAAGAGCCGTCGTACAAGTCAGCTGCCAAGCAAACCAACGGATAGCCGTATGCGCCCTTGGACATCGAATCCAGCACACCCTTTTCTACCGCAGGGTTGAAGTTCTTCGGCACGGTGCCACCCACAACCGACACGGTAAAGGTAAGGCCTTCTCCCTCACCCGGAGCAAAGCGCATCTTTACGTGGCCGTACTGACCCGATCCGCCGTTCTGCTTCTTGTGCTTGCCTTCCACGTCTACCGACTTGGTGATCTTTTCGCGGTACGCGAGCTTAGGCGTATCGAAACGGACGTTGAGTCCGAAACGGCTCTTGAGTCTCGACGCCAAAACGGAGAGATGTACGTCACCCAATCCGTAGATGAGAAGCTGCTTGGTTTCGGCATCGTTCTCAAAGCGGATGGTGTAATCCTCTTCCGCCATCTTGGAGATGCTCTGGGAGATCTTGCCCTCGTCGCCCTTGGAGACGGGAATCATTACCTTTACCAGGTAGGGGGTTGCGTACTCAATGTGCGAATAGCTGAACTCCTTGTTCCAGGTCAGCGTGTCGTTGGTATTGGTATTGGAAAGCTTTGCCACCATACCGATGTCGCCGCAAGCCAGCTCGTCCACTTCGGTTTGCTTTTTGCCCTTCATCGTATAGATGTGCGCCAGCTTTTCACTGTCACCCGTGGTGTTGTTGCGCATCAAAAGATCACGCTTCACCGTTCCGCTCATAACCTTGAAGAAGGACATCTTTCCAACGAACGGGTCGGCAACCGTCTTGAATACGAACAGCGAAGGCTCCCCGTCCACCGCGATCTCGATCTCGGAGCCGTCGGTAAGCGTTTCGTTCTTCTTTGCGGTGTGACGCGGGAAGGACTCGGTGATCTTATCCAGCATCGTCCAAACGCCCCACAGCTTGGTGGCCGCGCCGCAGAATACGGGAACGATATCGCCGCGGATGATACCCTCGTGAACGGCGTTGATCGCTTCCATCTGGGTGATCTCCTCACCCTCAAAGTATTTCATCATCAGCTCTTCGTCCGCGCTTGCAACGGCTTCCATAAGCATATCGCGATATTTCGCAACGGCCTCCATGGATTCCTCGGGAATCAGCTCCACGCTGTGACGTCCGTTGGCGTCAAATACATGCGCGGTCTGCTCGATCAAGTCAATCGCGCCAACCACAACGCCATCCTTTACCATCGGAATGGTCAAGGGGCAAACGTGCTTTCCAAAGGATACGTGAAGCGCATCCAGCACTCGACCGAATCTTGCTTCGTTATCATCAAATTTATTGATGAAGAAGGCGCGCGGAAGCCCTGCTGCCTCGGCATAGTCCCAGGCCAGCTCGGTACCAACCTCGATGCCTGCCTTACCGTCGACCAGAATGATCGCGCTGTCCGCTACACGCAAAGCCTGCATCACTTCACCCGAAAAGTCCAGATAACCGGGGGTGTCAATGACGTTGATCTTCACGTTCTTCCACATCATGGGAGCCAAGGATGCAGAAATGGAAATCTTTCTTGCAATCTCCTCGGCATCGTAATCACAAACCGTATTGCCCGCCACGGTATTTCCCAAGCGGTCGGTCTCGCCCGTTATATAGAGCATTGCCTCGGCCAACGAAGTTTTTCCGGCTCCGCCGTGTCCAAGCAACGCGATGTTTCGGATATTTTTGGTTTCAATCTTAGCCATTGTAGTAGTACCTCTCCTTTGATTTGACGGCAAAGCATCGATGCGTTTTCTGCCTTTTTCATGCCGTCTTTCTATTATTATACAATAGAAACCGCCGTTTTTCAAGAGTTTTTTTCAACTTTTTTCATACCGGGCGTAGAATTATCCTCTCTTATTTTGGTCATTTTCACGAATCTCCCCAAAAAAGAAGGCTCTTGCATTGGAAGCAGTGATACGGGCGGCCTCCTCGGGGGCACATCCCCAAAGCTCTCCCAGCGTTTCCAGCGAATGGATCAGGAGCCCCGAATGGTTGAGCGCGCCGCGCATTGGATGAGGAGCAAGATAGGGGGCGTCGGTTTCGATCAGAAGGCGTTCCCGCGGGACCGCCAACGCCGCCTCACGCACGCGATTGGCATTTTTAAAGGTAATGGTTCCCGAAAATGAGAGATACCAACCGCGACGAACCAGCTCCCTTGCCATGTCGGCGCTTCCGCTATAGCTATGAAAAACGCCGCGCACGTTGGGATATCGGAGCACCGTTTCAAAGCAATCTCCGTGCGCCTCGCGGTCATGGATGATCACGGGAAGCTCCAAGCGCTCGGCAAGCTCCATCTGACGCTCAAAGAAATAGGCCATTTTCGGTTTGTCCATGGGAATTCCGTTGTATTCCTGCCAATGGTAATCAAGGCCGATCTCGCCAAGTGCCACGATCTTATCGCGCCTACGCGTATCCGCATTTCCCAAAAGCGCAGCAAGCTCTTCCAATGCGGCATCGGGATCGGACAGATAATGGCAATCCCCCGGATGGATCCCCACCGCGGCGTACATGCCATTGTATTTGGCCGCCTGTTCGATTGCCAGACGCGATGTATGGCAATCGGTGCCCACATTTACAATATTCCGTACGGGATCCGGCAGGAGCGCACGCAAGATCGCATCTGCTCCGCCCTCCCCTTCTCTTTCAAACCGCGCATCAAAATAATGCGCGTGGGTGTCAAAAATTTGCATGCTATTGATTGGGCTTTGCGGGGAGCCCCCCTTTGTAAAAGAAGGTTTTTTCTCCCCCGTGTTCCTCCTCTTCTCAGATTTTGAAAAACATCGGATCTTTGATTTCGTTACATGGCGCTTTTGAATGCTTGATACGGAAAGATGCGGAGCGTAATCAAAATTCGCTCTTGAGGTCTCTGCGAAAAAGCGCATCCATTTCCAGATAGAAGTCTGCGTTCTCGTAAAGAATGCGGTAGACCGTTTCGCAGATCGGAAGCTCCACACAGTGCGTCTCCGCCAGTTTTTTGAGCGCAGCCACCGTATAATACCCCTCCGCCAAGGCCTCAAACCGCTCTCCGCGAATGTAGCACTCGCCAAACTTACGGTTGTGCGAATAGGGAGAAAAGACCGTGGCCTCGTAGTCACCAAGGTGACAAAGTCCGTAGGCCGACATGGGATTGCCGCCCATCGCCTCGATCAGGCGCGCGATCTCATGCGTCCCACGGCTCATAAGAGCCCCCTTCAGGGTGGAAAGCTGCATGCCGTCCAGAAATCCGGCCGCAATGCCGATCACGTTCTTTGCCGCCGCACCGATCTCGTTTCCGATCAGATCCTGTCCGTAATAAAAGCGGATCAGCTCTCCCGAAAAGGCATCCACCAGCTTTTTCTTCACTTGATCATCCAAACTGTCGATCACCATGCAGTTCGGGATCCCTGCGTAAAACTCCTGCACATGTCCGGGCCCCAACCATACCGCCACACGGTTGCTGCGATCCAGTGTTTCCTCCACAATTTCAGTAAGGCGCTTGCCCGTATCGATCTCGATTCCCTTCATGCATAAAACCAGCGTTTTACGGCGCAATTCCAACGGAGCAAGCTCCCGCTCCAGCAGCGTGCGAAGTCCCTGCGAGGGGATCGATACGATCAGTACCTCGCACTCCGCCGCAACCGAAAGATCGGTGGAAAGCGTCACACGTTCGGGAAGCGTCAATAGCTCGTTGCTTCGCGTCTCCAAAAAACGGCGCATATGAGGCGAATTTTCACGCCCATACAGCGTGACCGTATGCCCCAGACGGTCCAAATACCAGGTAATCAGCGAACCCCACCGTCCGCACCCGATCACAGTTATTTTCATTGGGTATTTGGGGTTAACGGGGGAATGAGAACCTTCTTAAAAGAAGGGGTCTCCTCCCCCGCACCCTCCCTCCTCTTTCAAGAATTTAAAGAAACAAGATATCCTGTTTCCTTACAAGGTGCCCTCAGGATTATTCAATCGTTCGCATAAAAAATAGAAAAATTCCCCTTTCAGTACCGAATGTTTGAAACGGTTTCCGTGCGGAAAATTGACCGATTCAGCAACCAATAAACACGTGGAACGCTTTGAAGGGGCGTGGGGAAACTTTTAAAAAAGTTTCCCCACGAAAAGAAGCGATACAACTCAATGGATTCTCTCACCCAAGGGCGTGTTGGGATCAAGGAAGACCACGCGAACGGTCTCCTCGCCCGATGCCAGGATCATACCGTTGGACTCAATGCCGCACAGCGTTGCGGGACGCAGGTTGGTAACCAAAATGACGCGCTTGCCGATCAGATCCTCCGGTGCGTACCATTTTGCAATGCCCGAAACCACCTGTCTCTGCTCATAACCGAGGTCCACTTTCAGCTTGAGCAGTTTCTTTGCCTTCGGGACCTTTTCGCATTCCAGAATCTTCGCGCTGCGAAGCTCTACGTTCATAAAGTCCTCAATGCCGATCAAAGCACATCCCTCGGGTTTCTCGGGAATCGCGTTTGCTTTGGCCTCAGCCTCTGCCGCCGCAATCATTGCCTGCCGCTCGGCCTCAAACTCTGCCAGCTTCTTCGCCTCGTCCACACGGGCAAAGAGCACCTTGGAGTCACCCACCTCAGCACCGGCAACCATGCCGTCAAAGCCTTCCAGCGATGCGAAATCGCGCTTGTCGGTGCCCAGCTCGTTCAAAATCTCTTCGGCTGTTGCGGGAATGAAGGGTGCCAGCATCACCGCACCCTGACGGATGGCTTCCATCAGGTTGTACATCACGGTGCCAAGACGCGCCTTGTTTGCTTCGTCCTTTGCCAAGGACCAGGGCGTGGTCTCGTCAATGTATTTGTTGGCACGGCTCAGCATCTCAAAAATGCTTTCCAAGGCGTCGGCAACGTGATAGTCGTCCATCGACGTGCGCAGACTTTCATATGCCTTTTTGCAGGCCGCCTTGAGCTCGGCGTCGGTTCCCTCTTCCCCTGCGGGCGTGGGAACAATCTTGCCGAAATATTTCTTCTCCATGTCGAGCGTACGCTTGACCAGGTTTCCAAGGTTGTTAACAAGGTCCATGTTGTAACGCTTGATCACAGCCTCGTAGGTGATCGATCCGTCGGATGCAAAGGGCATCTCGGAGAGCGCGTAATAACGCACGCCGTCCACACCAAAGTGCTCGGCCAGCTTGTCGGCGTAGATCACGTTGCCGCGTGACTTGGACATCTTATCCATGCCAAAGTTGAACCACGGGTGACCGAACACCTTTTTGGGAAGCGGAATATCCAGGGCCATGAGGAAGATCGGCCAATAGATGGTGTGGAAGCGCAGAATATCCTTACCGATCACATGCACATCCGCGGGCCAATACTTCTTGAAATGCGCGGACTGCTCCTCATAGGTTTTGTCGGGATCGTATCCGATCGCAGTGATATAGTTGGTCAAGGCATCCAGCCAGACGTAGGTGACATGCTTGGAATCAAAGGGCACGGGAATACCCCAGGTGAACGAGGTGCGCGAAACGCAAAGATCTTGCAGACCCGCTTTGAGGAAGTTGTTTACCATTTCCTTTTTGCGCAGCTCGGGTTGGATAAAATCGGGGTTTTCGTCGATGTGCTTCATCAAGCGGTCGGCATACTTGCTCATCTTAAAGAAGTAGGCCTCTTCCTTCGCCTGGGTCAGATCGCGGCCGCAGTCGGGGCACTTGCCGTCCGCCGCCTGGGTGTTGGTAAAGAAGGATTCGCAGGGCGTGCAATACCAACCCTCGTATTCGCTCTTATAGATGTCTCCCTGCTCGTAAAACCGCTTGAAGATCTTCTGCACAGCAGACTCGTGGTAATCGTCGGTGGTACGGATAAAGTAATCGTACTTCACGTCCATATCGTCCCACAGCTTGCGGATCTCGCCTGCCACGCCGTCCACGTACACCTTGGGCGTAATGCCTGCCTCCTTTGCCAGGTCCTCAATCTTTTGTCCGTGCTCGTCGGTACCCGTACAAAAGAAGACGTCCTTTCCGCAGGCTCTTTGATATCTTGCAACCGCGTCGGTCATAATCGCCTCGTAGGTATTGCCAAAGTGCGGCTTTTTCGACGCGTAGGCGATCGCGGTCGTTACATAAAATTTCTCACTCATAGTTTTCTATTCCTCCGATTTCAGTCATCTTATCATGAATCCTATTGCAGTATAAGAGGTAGGATATG
>JAFVOP010000066.1 GCA_017505745.1 Clostridia bacterium | reverse complement strand
GAAGGATATTGATATATAACGGGGTTTTTGTGGGGGAACTTCTTGGAAGAAGTTCCCCCACGCCCCTTCAAGAACTTTCTACACATTTTTGTTGCTAAGTTGGTTGGTTTAGAGCGCTTTATATTTACAATAGCTCCCGCGAGCACTTTGGTGCCACCACCCAAAGTGCTCCACAAGATCGTTTTTACATAGAATTTTTATATTCTTCCTATAAGCTTTGTTAACGTAAAATAGCACGTTTTCTGTGTAAAAACTATCTTTGTGGAGCATTTAGTGGTCGAAGGCTTCTCTACGCGAAGCCGCCCTAAATGCTTGCGGGAGCAATTGATTATCTGTCGCCCACGAAATTAAGCAATCTAGTAATCAAACAAGTGCGAAAAGTTTTGAAATGGGGTAAAACGTGCGAGCACGATGGGGAAAACTTTTTCCCAAAAGCTCCGTTAACGTAAAATAGGATATTTTCTATATCAAAACGAACTATTTGGAGCACTTTGTGGTCGAAGGCTTCTCTGCAAGAAGCCGTCCCAAAGTGCTCGCGGGATCATCGCGGCTATACCGTTTAGAGCGAACATCAGTTGCCGCTACGGCAAATTGAGCGTTGCTCAAATTGAGAAGCAAGGCGAAACGCGCACGAAAGTAGCCAATTTCGCAATAAAAATGTGTGTAAAGTTCTTGAAAGGGGTCTGGGGGAAACTTCTTACAAGAAGTTTCCCCCAGAGAACATTCTGTTACGGTTTTACAGATCCTGATCATCGAAGCGGCCGATTCCGATGAGGGAATCGACGGGGAGGGAGAAGAGGACGGCGCCGCCTTCGGTTTTGAGGCCGCCGTTTTCGCGGATGGCTTCCATGATATGCGCTTTATACTCGTAGGTGGTGAGGAAGGCGATGGTATCGGTCTCCTGTTGAAGGGAGGTACCGATCAGCTGTTCGGCTTGTTTGTTGTTGACGCTGCGGGTATGCAGGATGGTAGCTCCCGTGGCGCCGGCCGCGCGGCTGCAATCCAGGACCTTATCGGTATATTTTTGATTGACAACGGCAATGATCAGTTCATGCATAGCGTTACGCTCCTTTTCGGGGGTGTTTTTTTGTTGCTCGGCGGGGTCTTCCTTCATGGGAGTGGTGAGAATGGCATTGCTGACAATACTGGAAATGCCCGAGAGCGGAATGGTGAAGGCGATGCCGTTGCCCTGGAGATAGAGGCGCAAACGGCGGTTAATCGCGCGCAGAACGCGGGACTCGCAGTAGTTGGGGATGAGGGAATAGACCACGCGCTTTTCAATCTCGTCCAGTCCCAGATAACTCATGTAGTTGGATCGTGCGGTGCCAAAGCCAATTCCCGAAAAGTGCAGAGAAACGCAACACTCGTTCACGGCCTCGGTCAGAGCGATCTCGTCCTGCTTGCGGATGATGCAAACGAGCAGCTTGGCACGTTTTTCAAGGGTGGGGGTCCGTTTTGCCATCAGGATTTCACCTCCTTGTTACGTTTTGCAAGCGTTTTGGAAAGGGTAGGGGAGTAATCGAGAATGATCTCGGTTTCGGAGGTAAAGCGGCGGATCGCGCGCTTTTCCTTGATCTTATAGATCAGACCGCAGATCTGGATCGAGATGATCGGCGTGAGCGCCACGAAGGCCACGCATCCAAAGGCCTGCGACATCACGTTGCCGCCAAGCGCGGAGCAGGCGCTGATTGAGAGGGGAAGCACGAAGGCGCTCATCATCACGCCACTGGCCACTCCGCCCGAGTCAAAGGCGATACTCGTAAAGAATTTCGGCACGAACAGGCTCAGTCCCAGCGCGATCGCATAGCCGGGGATCAGGATCCAAAGGATCGAGATGCCGGTGAGGATGCGGAGCATCGAAAGTCCCAATGCCGCCGACACACCGATGGAAAGGGTGAGCCGCATGGTAGAAGCCGAGATCGCGCCTGCGGTGATCTGCTCCACCTGCTTGTTGAGCACGTACACGGCAGGCTCGGCATTCACGATGAAGTAGCCGATCAGCATGCTCACGGGGATCAGGAGGTAGCCGTTACCCAGCAGGGCAATCGAGTGTCCCAAGGATGCGCCCGCAGGCACGAAGCCCTCATTGGCGCCCGAAAGAAAGACCACCAGACCTACGAAGGTATAAACGATACCAACGCCGATACGGATCAGCTTTTTGACGCTGAAGGCGCGGGTGACGAGCTGGAAGAGCCCGGCAAACACGATGGTGGGCAGGAGCGCCATGCCAACGTCCTTGGCGTGTTGCGCAAAGCCGTGGAGATAGATCTGCATGGCTGAGCGCGTGCTTTCCACCATGGGGATCATGCTTTCGGGATCGTATTCTCCGCCGTTCAGGTCAAATACGATGCCGAGGATCAGCACCGCAAGGATCGGGCCGATGCTGCAAAGCGCCACCAGACCGAAGGCGTCGCTGTGTCCGTCCTCGCCCGAGCGCATATTGGCAACGCCTGCGCCGATCGCCATGATGAAGGGGACCGTCATAGGCCCCGTAGTCACTCCGCCCGAGTCAAAGGCCACCGACCAGAAGTCGGGCGAGATGAAGAGGCAAAGCACGAATGCCGCGATGTAAAAAAATGCAAGCAGGACCGCAAGATTGATGCGGAAGACGATTTTGAGCATGGCAATGGCAAGAAAGATGCCAACGCCGATCGAAACGGTGAGGATCAGAAGCAGGTTTTCCACGCCCGAGACCTGCTCGGCAAGGATCTGCAGGTCGGGCTCGGAGATCGTGACCAGAATTCCGATCACAAAGCTCACCCCCGCGATCAGCCAGAGCTTTCCCGAGGTTGCCAGCGAGGCTCCCAGCTTATTCCCCAGCGGCTGCATCGACATTTCCGCGCCCATCGTAAAGATCGAAAGCCCCGCGATCAGGCAAAGCACACCCAGCAGAAAGAGCAGAAAGGTGCTGGGGCTCATGGGGGCCAGCGTGATGCTGAGCAAAAGCACGATGCCGGCGATCGGCAGGATCGACGTCAGCGATTCGTGCAGCTTGTCTTTGATGAGTTCTTTCAAGTGTAGATACACACTCCTTTCCTAGAAAATTTCATGTTATTTATATTATAACATACTTTCCCGTAAAAAGCCCCCCTATTTTGATATTTGCAAAAAAATAATTGTTAACAATTTATATATAGATTTTAAAAGCTTTTTGCGGTATAATGATACTGATTTTGGGCTTTTTGGATTTCAGGATCCGGAAAGCCGAACAAATCGCCAATGAAAAAGAAAGGAGAACGTCATTTTATCATGAAGACGGAAGGTTCTGATCCCGCGGACGCCGACCGAACCACGCCCCCGGAACGATTGATCGGATAGCGCGTATGCCGCACGGAACACGCGCGTGACACAAGCGTGTTGAGTTTTACGTTGTAGGTTGTGTCGAATTTCTGAAAAATCGAAAAGGAGAACATTTTTAATCATGGATACTGTCATATGGCAGATCGTCATTCAAATCGTACTGATCGCGCTCAACGCCTTTTTTGCGGCGTCGGAGATCGCGGTAATTTCCCTCAATGAAGTCAAGCTTCGCCGTCAGGCGGAGGCAGGTGACGCGAAGGCAAAGAAAATGCTTCGCATGGTGGAGGAGCCCACGGGCTTTCTCTCCACGATTCAGGTTGGTATCACGCTGGCCGGATTCCTCGGCTCGGCATTCGCGGCCGACGGATTTTCGGAGTATTTGGTCAATTTCCTGATCCATACCTGCAAGATCACCTTTATTTCCCCCGCAGTGCTGGATACCATTTCGGTGATCCTGATCACCATCATTCTCTCTTTCTTCACGTTGGTGTTGGGAGAGCTGGTGCCCAAGCGCGTGGCCATGCGAAACCCCGAGGGGTTGGCACGCCGCGTGTGCGGATTTATCGCAGGCCTTTCGGTGGCGTTGCGCCCCGTGGTATGGCTGCTCTCGGTAAGCACCAACGGCATGCTCCACCTCTTTGGCATCAACCCCCATGAAAGCAACGAGGACGTATCCGAGGAGGATATCCTGGACCTGGTGGATGCGGTGGAGGAGCAGGGTGAGATCGACACCGATACCAAGGAAATGATTGAGAACGTGTTTGAATTTGACAATACAACGGTTTCGCAGATCATGGTGCGCCGCTCGGATATGACGGTGCTCCGCGAGACCGATACCCCCGAGGAGGTCCTTCGCGTGATGCAGGAAAGCGGATTTTCACGTTTTCCCGTGTGCGGTGAGGACACCGACGACATCAAGGGCATCGTGCTGGCGCGCGAATATCTCTTTGCGCTCCAAAACCAGCCCGATCTCACGCTCAACGATCTGATGCAGGAGGCAAAATTCGTGCCCGAATCGCTCCCTGCCAACCGCCTGTTCCGGGATATGCGTGAAAACCAGATCCATATGGCGTTCGTCATCGACGAATACGGCCAGATCGCGGGTCTGATCACGATGGAAAATCTCTTGGAAGAGATCGTTGGAAGCATTTACGATGAAACCGACGCCCCCGAGGCTCCCGAGATCGTGGAGCTGGAGGAGAACCGTTGGCAGATCGCCGGAAGCGCGACCGTAGAGGACGTGGAGCAGGCGATCGGGGTAACTCTCCGCAGGGAAGAGAATACCTTTGATACCTTTGGAGGCTTTGTCTTCTCCAAGCTGGAATACATCCCGCAGGAGGACGACATGCCCGAATTTACCTATGAAAATCTGGCGGTGAAGGTGCTCTCGGTTCGCGAGAAGCGCATTGAAACCACCGAAGTGATCAAGACCGAGATCGCACAGGACGAGGACGCGGAGGCAACGGCTGCCTCCACCGATCTTTCGGACACCGAAGCGGTGCGCTCCTGATCCACGCTAACACAACCCCTTGGAAAGAAGGACGAAACAATGAATTTGAACTTTTTGTACGAAAGCTTTCAATGGATGATTGAAAACGACGGATGGAAAAACCTGATCATGTGGATCATCGGCGGACTGCTGATCTTCCTGGCGATCAAGTTTGAGATGGAGCCCACGCTGCTCCTGCCCATGGGCTTTGGCGCGATCCTCGTCAACATCCCGATGGCGGACGCGGTGCTGGATCACGGCCCCATTACCACCCTGTACAACGCGGGAATTGCCAACGAGCTCTTCCCCTTGCTCCTGTTTATCGGAATCGGCGCGATGATCGACTTCGGACCGCTGCTCTCCAACCCCAAGCTGATGATCTTCGGCGCGGCGGCGCAGTTCGGTATCTTCTTTACCCTGTGCCTGGCTTCGATCTTCTTTCCGAACATCAATGACGCGGCGTCGATCGCGATCATCGGTGCGGCGGACGGCCCCACGGCGATCGCCGTGTCGCAGGCGCTGGAATCCAATTACCAGGGCGCGATCATGGTGGCGGCTTACTCCTACATGGCGCTCGTGCCCATCATTCAGCCCCCCGTTATTAAAATGATGACCACCAAAAAGGAGCGTCTCATCCGCATGCCTTACGCGCCCAAGAGCGTTTCCAAGACCACGCGTATCCTGTTCCCGATCGTCATCACGCTCATCGCGGGACTCTTCGCTCCCTCGGCCGTTTCGCTGGTCGGTTTCCTGATGTTCGGTAACCTCATCCGCGAGTGCGGTGTGCTCGAGTCGCTCTCGGATACCGCGCAAAAGGTGCTGGCAAACCTCGTCACCATCTTCCTGGGTATTTCGATCGCCTTCAAAATGCAGGCGGCCGACTTCATCGCCCCCGCAACCCTGCTCATTCTGGGATTGGGTCTGTTCGCGTTTGTATTCGATACCATCGGCGGTATCCTGGTTGCAAAGCTGATCAACCTCTTCTCCAAGAACAAGATCAACCCTATGATCGGTGCGGCAGGTATCTCGGCATTCCCCATGTCGGGACGTATCGTACATAAAATGGGACTGCAAGAGGATCCCCAAAACTTCCTGCTCATGCACTCGATCGGCGTCAACGTTTCGGGACAGATCGCGTCGGTCATCGCGGGCGGTATGATCCTCAACTTCTTCTTAAAGTAATTGGAAAGAGGAGGATAGACAATGATGAATCACATGATTTCCGCCATCACCCGCCTGGCGCAATCGACGCCTGCGGAAAGCAGCGACCTGGACCTGGTCTTTCGCCCGATGGAATTTCTCAAAAACCTCGGATATATCGGCATGGGCATGCTCGGTATCTTTATCGTGATCGGACTGATCATTCTCGCTACCAGCGCCCTCAACTACGCAACCAGACCGAAATCCAATAAAAAATAATTCCATACAAACCGGGGATAGAGCCGTGCGGCTCCATCCCCGGTTTTTAATTTTGCTTTTTTGGAGAAACTGATTCCGGAGATCCACGAAAAACGCCCGAAAAAAGCACTTGATTTTTGAATAGGGGTATGATATAATGAGGATGACAGAGAGACCGATTTCACGAAAGGGAGAACATTGGATGAAGCACGTATTTATCGTTAATCCGGCGGCTGGGAAGGAGAACGCGGCCGAAGTGATCCGAGCGGCTGTTGAAAAATCGAAATTCGCATCAGACTGTGAAATCTATCTGACGCAGGGACCCGGCGATGCAACGGCGTTTATTCGCGCGTATTGCAAGGAGCATCCCGAGCGTGTGCGGTTTTATGCGTGCGGCGGCGACGGTACGCTCAACGAGGTGGTCAACGGGGCGGTTGGCTTTCCGCAAACCTCGCTTGGCTGCTATCCGTGTGGCTCGGGCAACGATTTTGTTAAATATTACGGCGGCAAGAAGCATTTCCTCGATCTTCCCGCTCTTCTGGAGGCCGAGGAGGAATATATCGACCTGATGCGTGTGGGCGATAAATATGCGATCAATGCCACGCACTTCGGATTTGATTCCGCTGTGGCGCAGACCATGACAAACGTACTCCGTAAGAAGCTGATCGGCGGTAAAAATGCCTATACCACGGGCATCGTGGTAGCGTTGATCAAGGCCATGCGCAACAAATGCTGCGTGTTTGTAGACGGTGAGATGCTCAATCCCAAGGGCACGATTTTACTTTGCACGGTGGCAAACGGTCAGTACGTGGGAGGCTCCTTCCGTGCCGCGCCGCGTTCGCTCGATAACGATGGACTTTTAGAGGTCTGCCTGGTCAATCCGATTTCACATTTCACGTTTTTAAAGCTGATGGGAGAATACCAAAAGGGAACGCATCTGGAGGATCCTCGCTTTGAAAAATTTTTGACCTATCGGCGCGGGAAAACCATCCGTGTGGAGACCGCCGAGGGATTTGTATACTGCTTGGACGGTGAGTTGATCCGAGCGAACGGGTTTACCGTGGAAGCAGTTCCGCGTGCAATCCGTTTTGCGGTTCCCAAGGGTGCCAAGCCCCTGATCGGGGAGGCGCATGTGCCGTGCCGCGAAGCCGAAGCGGTACGGATATAACGAATATGCGGAACGGTCCACGGGCATTTTATTTGGAGGACGGGCAGACGGAGCCTCGGATTTCCGATTGGCAAGCACGCCTGTCGGAATCGCGGGAGGCGGTGTTGTCCGTCCTTTCTGATGCGGCGAAAAAGACCGTGTTTGACGGAGTGAATGACGCATGGCAGGTGCTTTTGCCTGAAATTTGCACCCTGTGGCAGTTGATTTTGAAGGACGTGTCGACGTGTGCGGCGCGGATCCCGCAGCCGCGCGGGTTTTTCGTGGGGACGGAGGAGCGCGCTCCCGCCTATCGGGAAATTTGTCGGTTGCTGGAGCTGCTTGACAAGCGGATGCAAGCCCTCCATCTTCTTTTGCTTCGGTTGCTGCGCTTGCGCACCCGTACTGAGGAGATCCTGCGCACGCGCTTTGACACGGAGATGCTGTTTTGCGAGATCATAGCCGCGACACAGCGCAACGGGGATGGCGAGACCGAGGCGCGGGCGGTTGCATGGCGCACGGCTTGGGAGGGACGCGTGGCGGACGGAGCTGCTCTTTTGGAGGTGCTGGACACCGTGGAGCAAAGACTTTCCGAGCTTTGCATGCGCACCCTACCCGCATTTTACGAGCGCACTCTATCGCTGGCGGACATGGAGCACGAGGGAGCCGCTTGCGATCCCGTTGCCCTGGCTTCGCTTTGCGGAGAGCTCCGCGCAGCCATGGAGGGCGGATTCAATTAATTTCGGAGGTATCGTATGGGACGTTATTTAATGGCATTGGATCAAGGGACTACCAGCTCCCGATGCATCATTTTTGACCGTCACGGGGCGGTTTGCGCCAAGGTGCAGCGTGAATTTGGGCAGATCTTTCCGCAGGACGGATGGGTGGAGCATGACGCCACCGAGATCTGGGCCTCGCAAATGGGAGTGGCCGTGGAAGCCATGCAAAGCATGGGTATTTCGGCCTCCGATATTGCGGGCATCGGAATTACCAACCAACGTGAAACGGTGGTGGTATGGGAAAAGGAAACGGGGCGCCCGATTTGCAACGCCATCGTGTGGCAATGCCGCCGCACCGCCGCAGCTTGCGATCGCCTCAAGGCCGAGGGGCTGGAGGCGATGATCCGTGAGCGGACGGGACTGCTGATCGATCCGTATTTTTCGGCTACCAAGCTGCAATGGATCCTGGATCACGTCGAGGGCGCTCGCGAGCGAGCCGCACGCGGAGAGCTGCTTTTTGGCACTGTGGACAGCTGGCTGATCTACCGTCTCACGGGCGGCAAGGTTCACGCCACCGATCCCTCCAACGCGGCACGCACCATGCTTTTTAACATTCATACCTTAAGCTGGGACGAGGAGCTGCTGCGCCTGTTCCGCATCCCCTCCTGCATGCTTCCCAAGGTCCTTCCGTCCTCGGGCGTGTTCGGCTACACCGATCCGCGCCTATTTGGCGGAAGCATTCCAATCGCAGGGGTGGCGGGTGACCAGCAGGCGGCGTTGTTCGGTCAATGCTGTTTTGCGGCCGGGGACGCCAAGAACACCTATGGCACGGGCGGCTTTTTGCTCATGAACACGGGCACGCGCCCGATCTTGTCCGAGAAGGGACTGCTCTCTACGGTGGGCTGGCAGATCGGACGCGAGGTCAACTATGTGACCGAGGGATCGGTATTCGTTTGCGGAGCCGTGATTCAATGGCTGCGGGACGGCTTGGGTCTGCTGAAAAACGCAGCTGACAGTGAACGCATGGCCACCAAGGTCTCCGATAGCGCGGGCGTCTATCTGGTGCCGGCCTTCGTGGGGCTTGGAGCGCCCTATTGGGACGCCTATGCGCGCGGCGGAATCCAAGGCCTTACCCGTGCCACCACCAAGTATCATATTGTGCGCGCCGCGCTGGAAAGCATGGCTTATCAAACCGCCGACGTCCTGCTGACGATTCAAAAAGAGACCGGCGTTCCGCTTTCTGCCCTGCGCGTGGACGGCGGAGCCTCGGCAAACAATTTTCTGCTGCAATTCCAGTCCGACATCCTGGGGCTCCCCCTGGTTCGTCCTGCATGCGTAGAGACTACGGCCTGGGGCGCGGCAACTCTTGCGGGACTTGCCGTGGGGCTTTATTCGGGTACCGATGAGCTGCGGCGGGAATGGGCCGTTGACCGCGATTTTCAACCGCATATGTCCGCGGAAGAGCGTGACATGCTTCTTGCAGGCTGGCATCGTGCCGTTGAACGTACCCTCGGTTGGGCAAAGGATCGCGGTTAACACGGTTCTTTTCGTGGGGATCCCTCCTTTTGTGAACAGGCTTGTGAACGTAATATTTTTGTGGGGAAACCTTTTGGAAAAGATTTCCCCACATTCTTTTCAAAATTTTACGTACTTATTTGATTACTCCGTCAGTGATTTTCGTACGCAAAAGGTAGGGGCCCCGTTTCTTTTGCTGAATGCTGTTCCGGTGCTCAAAGCGAACGCGGTTGCCGATAGAAAACGGCGGCGTTGCCCCCTTTTTTTAAAAAGCTCCTGACAAAATTTGTGTAACCGGTGCCCGTGCTTTCAGAAGTGCCCTGCATCACCGCAAATCCCCGAAAATGGCGGAATTTCCTTGCATTTTGCGGTATTTTCCAAGAAAAAGTCGCAAAAAAAGTGAAAATATTTTTTCCAATCTTATTGATTATACGCCGCAGATGTGGTACAATATTACTAACTGATCCGATAATTTTTCCGAAGCACGAAAAATTCGGAAAACCGCAGACAAAAAACTACGGAATGGGGGACAAAAACTTTGCATTTTTCGATGTTATTTTCAAGCGGCTGGGGCACCAATTTTTCCCACACGGGATTCTTGATTGCCATTGCCGTGATGGCGTGCATTCTCGGTGCGGAGATCGCCGGGATCTGCATTTTGATCAGCAAGCTGCTTCGCGCACGTCGGGAGGGAGCGGAGGAGAGTCGCCGCGCCGAGAGCGAGGACCGTTCCTCCTCCTACCGCGAGTATGGCGTTGGCGTAATGCTTTTGGCCGGTGCCATTCCGCAAACCACTTACGTGACCCTCACCGTGCTCACGGTGCTTGCGGCAATTGCGGCGATTGTCTTTTTGGTCCTTTTGATCGTGGTACGCGTGTGCGGATACGATTTTGCGAGCGCATCGCACCGTCGCTCCGAGGCGGTTCGTGCGATCGAGGAGGATCCCGAGGAGTCGCGCTATGCGGAGATTACAGAGGATCCCGCGAGCGAGGAGACCGAAACGGTCTACTCATCGGAGGAGGTATTTGCTGACGCGAGCGAGGAGCAACGCCAATATGCCTTTACCGAGGAGGATGCGGTTCCGGGAGAGGATCCCATTGCAACCTTTGCCGAGGAGCCCGATTCGTCCGAGGGAGCTGCCGCTGAGATGTCCAATGCGCCCGAAGCGGTTACCGCAACGTCTGTGGAGGTGATGCCTGCCGAGGGAGAGCCCGCCTTTGCCGACGGCACCCGTCCCTATAAGGTGGTGGAGAAGGTGGTTACCGAAACCTATAAGGAGGTGTACAAGGAAACTCCGCCGGCATCGGCTGCGCCCACATCAACCGGAAGCACCGCTACCGATGCGGTGATGGAAAAGCTGGCTGATTTTCTGGATTACGAGCTGCAAAAGCGCAAGGAGAGCGAGGAGACCGAGGGGGCCGAGAACCCGTTGACGTCTTCCGCCGAGAGCGTTCCTACCTTTGCTACGGCCGACCGTGAGGATGAGGAGGACGAGGACGAAGGCATGGACGATGAGGACGAGCTGGAGGAATCCGAGAAGGGAATGTCGGATGGCGGCGACGACGAGGATGCCGATGACGAGGAGAATGATTCCGACGGCGATCGCTTTACCGGAAACGAGCGTATCATTGGCTTTGACGAGGAAACGGGCTGCTACATCGTGGCGCACTACCGCAAGAGCTTTGAGGCAAAGCTGATCCAATCGCGCCCCAACATCAAAAAGTATTACAGTGAGCTTAAAAACGCGCTTCTGTCTTATAAGGGAAGCAAGGACCGCATCAGCTGGACGGCGGATAGCTTCCATAACGGTCGTACACCCATTGCAAAGATCAATGTAAAAACGCGGATCCTGGAGCTCTATCTGGCACTTGACCCCGCAAGCCTGGAGGGTACCGTTTATCGCGGTACGGACGTCAGCCACATTAAAAAGTACGTCGACACGCCCTTCCGCTACAAGCTTCGCACCCCACGTAAATTCAAGTGGGCCATGGAGCTGGTGCAACGCGTATGCGAGGAGCAGGGACTTTCTCCCATCGATATCGAGCGCGTGGATTACGAGCAGCAGTATCCCTTTGATACCACCGAGAATCTGGTGAAGCGCGGCCTGATCAAGGAATACATCCGTCAGGAAAAGCCGGCCACCTCCTTTGAGTTGGATCCCGATCACGTTCCCGAGGTTCCGAGCGAGGATGACAGCGTCATTCCCGCTAACGCAAACTTCTCTTGGGAGTTTGACAACGAGCGCATGGTAGAAAAGGAGCCCGAGCCGATTCCCGAGCCCGAGGAGCCCGCTCCCGAAGTGGAGGAGGCGCCCGTAGAGGAGCCTGCACCCGTGGAGGAGCCTGCTGCCGAGCCGCAGCCCGCGATCGTACGCGAAACGGTGAAGGTGACCGAGATGCGCTACACCGAGCGCTACTATGCCGATGCCGCACCCAGCTACGAGCAGGTGATCACCACCGTGGAGCCTGTGGAGACAGAGTCCGTGGCCGAGGTCCCCGCCGAGGAGCCGATTCCCGAAACGGCCGAGGAAGAGAACCGTTCCGAAGCTACAGAAGAGACGGAGGCCGAGCCCGCAGAGGAATCGGTGGACGTTTGGAGTGATCTTGCGGTTGTAGAGGAGGAGCTTCCCGTGACCGAGGATGCGGACGGGATGCCCGAGGAGCTCTTCTTTGCCGAACCCGACGAGGAAGAAGTTGAAGCAGAGACCGAGGAAGAGGTTGAAGCTGAGAACGCGTCGGCGGAGGCCGTTGAGCCCGAGCCCACACCCACGCCGGTGCGCCGCATCGTGAACCCCAATGTGGCCGTAGTGGACATTTGCGCCGTTGAGGAGCATTTCCCCGAGGAATCGGTGATCAAGCTGGATAGCCTGAAGGTTTTGGGGTTGGTGTTGCCTACTGCAACGGTGCTCAAGATCACCGCCAGCGGACCGATCACCAAAGCCTTTACTGTAGAGGCCAACCACTTTACCTATGAAGCCATCAAAGCGATCAGCGACGCCGACGGCGATGCGGTCATGGTGAGATAAGGAGGAGGAATATGATCAAAAAAACACATATCAAGCTGGTACTTGCCATCATATTGCTTCTCACCGTTTTTTCTGCGCTGGGAAGCATCGTGCAGGCCACCGCTACCGACAAGTATACCGTTTCGATTGAGTACAATCCCAATGCCTGCACCGTAACAGTAACGGTGGACGGAGCGGTCCAGAATCCTACCGAGGTCAACGGACAAACCTATCTGATCGATAAGAATCACCGCAGCTTTAAAGTGGAGATCACCCCCAAAACCGGCTACCGTCTCTCTCCCTTGACCGATAAGGCTACCGATCAGGCGTTCGCCGCAACCGACGGACTCTTCTTCGAGCCTCCCATCGACAAGGATATGGATTTTAAGGTGGTGGAGACCCCCATGGTCTACACCGTCAAGGAGCAGGGCGCGGCCGGACAGAACCATACGCTGGTGTTTACCGAAAAGACCTACACCTATTCGTCTACCGATAGCGTTACGCTTCCGATCCCCACGCTCAACGGCTACAAATTCATCGGCTGGCAAATTTCCGACGATAGCGGCAGCTCCTTTACCCTGGGCACCATCGAAAACAACGCCATTGTCTTTTCCACCAGCTACTATCCCAAGAGCGGCGATACCTTTTACGCCAAGCCGATCTGGGAGGGCGAGCCGCAAAACGTTACCCGCTACGACTGCGAGTACGATCCTACCGGAAACACGAAAACGCCCGTAAACGACGGCGTGCCCGGCATTTCCAACACCACCTCCTGGACCGAGCCCACGGGCGAGGAGAACGTCAACGGCAAGGACGGAGGGAATGCGGTGGATGCATCTGCCGCGGGCATTGCGCTTGACCGCGATGGCTACAAGAAATACGTTGGCTATTACGATTTTGCCGATTATTGCGCCGAACAGTACTTTGAGCGCCTGGGCAAGGTAAAAACCGACGTTTCCGCCAACGTGGTATACCGCTACTACGTTCCGATCGAATACACCGTGAAATACGAGGGCGTGGAGGATTCCACCGGGTATCCCACCGCGCACGTTTACAACGTGGCCACCCCGTTTGCCGATTGTAAGCCCGAGCGCGTTGGCTACAACTTTGCGGGCTGGAGAGTTTACGTACAAAAGAACGGCGTCATGACCGACGTCACCGCAAGTCTGAACAACAACGGCGGCATCGCCGTATATCCGAATCTCACGCTTAACGCGCGCGAGATTGCTCTGGCCGAGGGCAACGAGAACAGCGAGATCGTTCTCGAGGCGGTCTGGACGCCCAAGACCTTTGCCGTTACCTACGATTGGAACGGCGCGGATGAGAGCGCTCTGACCTTTACCAAGCTGACCGAATACGTGTATGATACCGACCTTGTGATCACCGATCCGATCCGCGTGGGCTACACCTTCCGCGGCTGGGAGGTTACCAGCGGTGAGATTACCGGTAAGCTCGAGTCGGTAGAGGGTAAGACCACACTGGCTGCAACGGCCTACGTGGCAGACATCACCCTGAAGGCACTTTGGACGGCCAACGAGTACACGGTTACCTTTGACGAGAACCTGGCCGAGCAGAAGGGAACCGAGAGCATGAAGGTCACCTTCGATGCACTTCCCGACCTCTCTGCGCTGCAGCTTCCCGTGCGGGAGGGACATATGTTCCTCGGCTTTACGCTTACCAAGGACGGTGACGATGCCGTCATCGATGCAAACGGCCAATTCCTGCGCGCAGCGTGGGACATTGCCGCCGATACCGCGCTGTATGCAAAATGGGGAGTGATCTCCTACGAGGTCACGGTCAACGTCAGCCACGCGCAGGTGTGGATCAACGGCGAGCTTTACAGTGGCACCGCATTCTCGATCCCCTATGGCACCACCGTAACCGTAAAGGCACTTTGCGAGAGCGGCTACAAGGTTACCAAGTGGGAGGGCGAGAGCGTTTCCCACCAAAAGGAATTTGAAACCACCTTTACGATGGGGGCGGGAGACCTTACCCTGGATCTTGCGGTCCTTCCCGTGGTGACTTCCCCCAGCTTCTCCGTGGATTACGTCAAGGAGCTTTTCCTGCTTGACGCTGCGCAGGACGGTTTGTACCGCATCACCTGCGGGGAGCAGGCTCTGGAGCTCCGCGTGAGCGGCGCCGATCTTTACGTCAACGGCACCCAGGTGACGCAGATCGCAATTCCCAATGCCTTTTTCGGAGAGACCGTGCGGATGAGCATGTACGGAAACGGAACCACCACCGCGGATAGCGATCCCACCGAGCTGATGTTGGCGGCACGTCCCGAAAAGCCGGTTCTCAACGACCATATCAGCGGCACCACGAGCGAGACCTATTCGGTGGCCGTAAATCTCAATCTGAATTCCGGATATACCTACGAGTATGAGTTTGCTCTGTCGCTCAACGCCGACGGCTCGGCAATGCTGATCGACTGGACGTCGCCCGACGGCGTTCGGATCGTGAGAAACGACGACGGAAGCGTGGATTTCAAGGATCTCCACCCCGGAACCGATTATTATATTTTCGTACGCGTCAAGGCCGTTGCGGGACAGGCTCCCCACGGCGAAGAGCAGTATTTCAAGCAGAATACCGCCTATGAGGACTATTTCAACCAGATCCTTGCCGATCTGGAGAGCAGAAAGGACGGCGGCGCGATGGTGGAGGCTTTGATCAATGCCGCAAAGGACGAGATCAAGGCACTGAAGAAGCCCTCCGCAACCTTCTACGATAGCCTGATGGGTATCTACAACCGCACGCTTCTGGCTCTCCCGTTTGCACAGGAGCAGGATGCCAAGATTGCCGAGCTGAAGGCTCTGCATGATACGCTGATCGCTACCGAGGAATTTAACCTTATCGGCCAGGCCGAGCTTGGTCGCATCTACCAGGCAGCCGTAGCGGAAATTCAGGACGCCGAGGCGCAGGACGAGATCCAAGGCATCTATCTGCAGGCTGTGGCCGAGATGCAAGCCGTGAAGATTTCCTACCTCTTTACCGCCGAGCTTCGATTGACCTCTCTCAAGGGGCTTTTGCAGGGAAGTAAGCTGATCCTCTCCCGTATTACCGATATCAGCGCGCTCACCGATGCGGTGGATGCCGCCATTCGTGCCGGCAAGGTTTCGGTAGGGGTTGGTACGGATATGACGCTTGCCGAGGCGGCAGATAAGCTGAGCACGCTGGAGCTGATGGCGGCCTACAAGCTGAAAATTACGCACAACAACCTTACCATGACGTTTTTGGACGACTCGTTTGAGCTCCGTTTGCTGCTCCCCGAGGAGCTGCGCGGTGTGAGTGGACTGCAGGTGGCGTGCTACGACGAGACCACGGGTGTGCTTGAGATCCTGTCTACCAAGCGCGATGGCAATTATCTGGTGTTTGAGACTCTGCAGCCGCGTGATTTCGTGCTCCTGGGCGATCCCACCATGAATCTGACCGGATTTATCGTGGCCCTTGGCGTCACGCTTCTGTGCCAGCTGATCGCCATCGTATGGCTGACGGTACGCCGCGCGAAGAACGCAAAGTCGGTACGCCGTTACAGCTTGGCGTTGCCCGCCGTGCTTGCGATCCAATTCCTGCCCGAGAACGCGATCCTTATCGTAACCGTACTGGGCGGATTGGTGGTGCTTTGCCAGATCATTCTCACCTATCTGTTGCTTTCGTCCGACGTGATCCGTCGCAGAAAACAGCGTACAAGACCCGTTGAACGTGCACCCGAGGAAAGCCTCCCCGTGATGGCGGAGCCCGAGGACAAGGACGTGTTCACGGCAGAGGATGCCTCCGAGGAGACCGCAGCTGCGGAGGGTGGCGACGAGGCCTTTGCCTACGAATATGCCGCCGCGGATGCGATTTTTGACGGCCTTTCCGATTCTACCGATACGGCGGACGGGGATGCCGGCTCTGAGGATGCGTTTGACGAAGTCGGTTTTGAAGAAGCGCCGTTGGAGGAGGATGCGGAGGATGAGCTGATGGATGTGGACGGAGACGCCGAGGACTTCATCGAGCCGGCCGCAAATCCGCGCTATTCGCTCCCCGAGGAGGAGCTTGCCGATACTAACGCCTGGGAGGATGCTCCCGCTGAGGAGGGGGATCCTCTGATTTGGGAACCCGTACCCGAGGAATCCGAAGCAGAAGAATCCGATGCAGACGAGCCTTTCGAGACAGAAGAGGCTTTGGTCGAGGAGGAGCCCTTGTCCGATTCCACCGCTTGGGAATTTGACGATGCGCCTGCGGACACAGTTCTCGAAGAGGATTTGCAGGACGTTTCCGCAGAGCCCGAGGAAGAGGCACCGGAGGCGTTTTCGGAGGAGCCCGACGAGTCTGCCGAAGCACCTGCTGAGAAAGAAGCCGATGCAGAAGCGACCGAAGAGGTCGAGGAAGATAATGAGCCGGAATTCTACATTGAGCCCGACGCCGAAGGCGACCGTGCTCCCGCACCCGGTTACTCCGATCTTTAACCGACTATTTTGAAGTACAGACTTTCTTAGTATAATATTTATCTGGGGGAAACTTCTTTCAAGAAGTTTCCCCCAGATAGTATTTCGTTAACGAAGCTTATGTTTTTAAATCCCCCGCAAAAACTCTGCAAGCTCGGAAAAGTTGCCGTGAGGGTAGTGGGAGATGGGGAGGTCATGGCGGTTGAGGAGGCAGTCGGTCAAAAGAAAGACCTGCATGCCAAGCGTGGAGGCGATCATGTCCTCGTCCACGTCGTTTCCTACCATCAGGCATTCCGAGGGCTCGGCGTCGATCTCGCGGAGAATGTCACGGTAATAATCCAGGTTCGGCTTGCAATGGCGCGAGTTTTCATAGGTGGTGTAGAGAAGGAAGTCATCGGGGGAAAGCCCGGCCCAGGCGATCCGCTTTTCGGTGGCAATGGCAGGGAAGAGGGGATTGGTGGCAAGGACCACGCGTTTGCCGCGTGCCTGCAGGTCCTTGACGATCTCCTTTGCCGCGGGAGCTTGTGAGCAAGCGGCGCGCACATTGTCGAAATCGGTTTGATAATAGGCCTCAAAGCGCGGTACGTCGGCAAGGCTCTTCTCTCCAAAAATGGCAACAAAACGATCCCAAAAGACCTGTTCGTTGCTTTTGGAGCCATCATTTCGTACCATGTCTGCCGTGCCTGCCCAGATTGCGTCGACCAGCGCCTTGGGATCGTAGCCGAAGGGGACAAGCCCAGCCGTGAGACCGCCAAAATAGAGCTTCATAAAGGCGTCCTGATCCAGCGGCAGTAGCGTGCCGTCCAGATCAAAAAGAACCGTGGTGATCTTCATAGGGATATGGATATCTCCTTTTTTATTTCGATTTATGAATTTGTTTTGAAATGACTTGCAAAAGCAAATTGGATGTGCTATAATGAGGGCATCTGAACGAACATGAGGTGACCGTTATGCAGGCATATGCAACCAAGATCCGAAGAGCGCTTCACCAATACCCGGAGGTTGGGTTTGATCTCGACCGCACGCTGGCACTGCTTCGTCGCGAGCTGGATGCAATCGGCGTTTCCTATACCGAGGTGTACGGGCAAAGCAGTATTGTGGCAACCGTGAACCCCGAAAAAACGAATTTCACGATTGGTATTCGCGCTGATATTGATGCGTTGCCGATGCAGGAGGTGCCGGGGCGCGAATACGGCTCGCGGATCGACGGCAAGATGCATGCCTGTGGGCATGACGCGCACACCGCGATCGCGCTTGCAACCCTCAAAAAGCTGCATGAGATGCGCGACCGGATCGATTGTCGCGTGCAGGTGCTCTTTCAGAGTGCCGAAGAATATACCACGTCAGGCGCAAGTCTGATGGTGCGGGACGGCGTCATGGACGGCATCGATTGCATCGTTGCCCTGCATTGCGATCCCGGGTTTGATGTGGGATCGATCGCACTGGTTCCTTACGAGCAAAACGCTGTGAGCCACGGATTCCGTCTGCATTTCAAGGGAAAGAATGCCCATGCGGCCGAGCAGCACCGCGGGGTGGACGCCATCATGCTGGCGGTCCGCGCGTATACATCGCTGGAAATGATGGTGGCCAAGGAGGTGGCCGCACGCGAGCCCGTGGTATTCAACGTGGGCGTGATTCAAGGCGGCACCGCGAACAACATCGTGGCCGATTCCTGCTCCATGTTCTGCACTCTCCGTACGTACAGCTCCAAGGTGGATTCGCATGTGATGGGCCGCATCAAGGCCATCTGCCAATCGGTTGCGTTGTCCGGCGGTGGCGAATTTGCCTTTGAAGAGGTGAAATACTATCCCGTGGTCTATAATGATCCTACCGTCACCGAGTGCCTGCGCGACAGCGCCATTTCGGTATTGGGGACCGAGCGAGGGGGGCTTCAACGGAAGCGCACTATGGGCGGTGAAGATTTTTCCTACATGACGCAAAAAAAACCGGGTGCGATGTTTCGTCTCGGTATCCGCAACACGGAGCGCGGCATTACGGCGGGACTGCATCAAAAAAACTTTGATATCGATGAATCGGCCTTGGAGGTTGGTGTCAACGTCTTTACTCAATTCGTCCTCGACCACATGCATGGCATCAAGGACCTTCCTCCCGTGGGGCATATCGTCTGATCCCTTCCATTATACAGGCTTTTTTTGAACTCCGCGTGAATTTTCGCAGATTTACTTTTTCAGCCTGCTATTTTGTGGGGCAAGCTCCGATTCATTTTCCGCCTGCCACCCCAAGCCCGAGGGGGGAATGGCAAGGACGTTTGGTTCTTGCAGGGTATTTGCGGGGATGTCCCCTTCATTTGAAAAAAATCAGGAGCCTCTTTTTTGAAAAGAGGCTCCTTTTTGCGTGTTTGTTTATACGGACGCCGCAAAAGCGGCGGTTTTTTTCATCATACGAATCTATGCGAATGGATATGATAAATTCCGTGCTTCGGAAAAAGTCAGTAATACCGATTTCGGTAGCGGGGCGGCTTTGCTTATCTCGCGTAATCAACCGCACGGGTCTCACGGATCAGATTCAGCTTGATCTGTCCGGGATACTTCACTTCTTCTTCAATCTTCTTTGCCATTTCGCGTGCGATCAGCTTCATGCCCTCGTCATTTACGATTTCGGGCTTGACCATCACGCGGATCTCTCTGCCCGCTTGGATGGCGTAGGCCTTATCCACACCTTGGAAGCCAACGGCGATCTCTTCCAATTTTTGCAGACGCTTGATGTAGTTCTCCATATCCTCGCGGCGAGCACCGGGTCTTGCGGCGGACACTGCATCTGCTGCCTGTACCAGAACTGCGATGGGGGTGCGGGGTTCTACGTCATTGTGGTGCGCCTCGATCGCGTGAACGACCTCTGCGCTTTCCTTATACTTCTTTGCCGCGTTGACACCCAGCTCTATGTGTGAGCCCTCCATGTCTTGCGGGAATGCCTTACCGATATCATGCAGAAGTCCTGCGCGGCGTGCCAGATTTCCGTCGAGCCCCAGCTCGTCTGCCATCAGACCGGCCAGCCATGCAACCTCCACCGAGTGTTGCAGCACGTTTTGTCCGTAACTGGTGCGGTAGCGCAAACGGCCCAAGAGACGTACCAACTCGGGGTTGATGCCGTGCACATTGACATCGAAGGTGGCACGTTCACCTGCCTGCTTCACCGATGCCTCTACCTCGCGGCGCGCCTTTTCCACCATTTCCTCAATGCGGGCGGGGTGAATGCGGCCGTCGGCAATCAGCTTTTCCAGGGCTTGTCTTGCAATCTCGCGGCGAACGGGATCAAATCCGGATACGGTGATCGCTTCGGGGGTATCGTCGATGATCAGCTCCACACCCGTCAGCGTTTCAAGCTTCTGGATGTTTCGTCCCTCACGTCCGATGATACGTCCCTTCATTTCCTCGTTGGGAAGGGAAACCACCGAAATGGTAGACTCGGTAACGTGATCAGCTGCACATCTCTGAATGGCCAGCGTGAGCAGGTTTCTTGCCTTGCTATCGGCCTCTTCCTTGAATTGAGCTTCCAGTTCCACCAGCTTTTGTGCCATTTCATGGCGCGTTTCGGATTCCACGCGGGCGAGCAGCTCGTCCTTGGCTTGCTCTGCCGTGTAGCCCGAGATCTCCTCCAGGCGCTTCAAATGCTGCTCCAGAACCTCGTTGATCTGCTCGCGTAATGCATCGTTGGCCTTGAGCTTTTCGTCGAGCTGTTCGTTCTTGCGCTCCAGGTTTTCGGTCTTTCGGTCGAGGTTTTCCTCTTTCTGATTGATCCGACGCTCCTGACGCGAGATTTCGGAGCGACGCTCCTTCAGCTCACGCTCGGTTTCGTTGCGCAGGCGCAGGGTTTCTTCCTTGGCTTCGATCAGGGCTTCCTTTTTTTTCGCTTCGGCGTTCTTGAAGCTTTCGTCCAGGATACGCTTGGCTTCTTCCTCGGCAGACCCGATCTTTGCCTCTCCGATCTTTTTACGGAAGAGGATGCCGATCAGAACTCCAACCGCCAGTGCCGCAACACCGACAATGATGGGAATTAAATATTCCATAAAACACCTCCTTAATTGGGTTTTGCTAAAAATTTGTATGAATTAAACTGATAGTAATAGATATAATCATACATCTATCATTATACACAAAAAAGCGCCGAATGTCAAGAGCTTCCGCTCTTTTTTCGCGCGCATTTTTCGTATATTTTTCCAATCAGACTTCCGCGTGGGACATTTAGGGGGAGGGGGAGGCGGGGGATAGATCTTTTCCTTATTTGATCCGAAAGCGTTGCCGCAGGCGGATGAGATAGAAGGTGATCACGCGGGTGAGAGCGAGATCGTAAAGGAGAAATACTGCCACGCACAGCACGTACATTGCGATCGGGAGCCACTGCATGCCGCCCCAATCGAGCTGCTCGGGAAAAAAGAGGCGGAGCAACAGCACGATCGCACCGAGTGAGAGGTGAAAGACCGCCAATTTGAGCACGAATGCGAGCGGACGCTTTAAGCGCTCCAGCTTTTCTTTGAGGATCGGGTAAAAGCCGGCAAAGAGCGCGTAGAAGAGCGCGGGAGTTTTGATGGGGAGCAGGAGCAGGGAGAGGATCGACGTAACGACCCAGATGCCCCAGGGGTATGCGCCGCTCATTTCGATGACGGCGTAGATGCAAAGCATTGATGCCAGGACGGCGGTGGTGATATCCAGCACCTCAATAAAGGCGCCCAGCGCCAGGAAGATCACTCCCAAGGCAGAGAGCATGGCGCTTACGGTGAGATATTTGGTTCGTTTTCGGATGCGGTCTGCCATAAGTCCTCCATGCAATCAGATTCGGATGGTTGTCATCAGCAGCACGAGATCAGGTCGCCGCCGCAGCACTCGCACAGGCAATCGGCGCAGATCAGAGAGGTGCAGCAATCGCAGCAGCCGCCGTCCGAGGAGGCCGTGCGGTAGCCGCCGCCGTAGGTTTGGCTTTGCTGGCGCAAGCGATCGCAGGCGGCGCGGTATTCGGCGTTCTGCGGGTCCATTGCGCATGCGCGGTCAAACAGCTTTTGCGCATCCAGGAAATACCCGCGCTTGTAGAGCACGCATCCCATCAAAAAGTTCCATTCCGCGTTTTGCCCCGAGGCCTCCACGCCGCGAAGCAGCTGTTCAGCCTGCAGGATCTCCCCCTCGTTGATCAGGCGGCGTACCTGTGCAAAGGTGGGGTTGGTGCTGCCGCTGTAAGGATTGCCGTTGTAGGACGTCCGTCCGTTGGCTTGTTTGCTTTGATGCTTGCCACCTGCGCGCATTTTTTGGATTTCGTCATACGCCGCGTTGATCTCCTGCATCTTTTCGGTGGCGAGATCGGCAAGATCGCTGTCACGGTATTTGTCGGGGTGGTACTTGCGCGCCAGCTCGCGGTAGGCTTTTTTGATCTCTTCGTCGCTCGCGTTGGGAGCGACGCCAAGCACCTCGTAAGGATTTTTCATGATATCTCGTTGCCTTTCGTTGTCATTGGGGACGTTCCCGTTACGCGCTTGGCGGTGGCGGGAAGCCCGAAGTAGAGAATGTTCGCGATGATTTCCTTCAGCTCGGGGGCGGGGAAGCGGTCGATCAGCGCAAAGGCGCGGTCGGCGTCGAGCAGGTGGACGGTGAGCGCCACACGGAGCGTTTCGCGGTCCGCGGGGGTCAGCTCGTCGCCAAAGAGCTTGCGGTAGGGGTTGAAGCGCCCCTGCTTGCGGTCCTCGTCAAAATCGTCGGCGGCGTCGATCAGGTAGATCCAATGTCCCACCGAGCGCCCGATGGCTCCCGCGATGCGCGCGTCGCTGCCGGTGAGTCCTTCGGAAAAGACGGCCTCCATCAGCTGCCCGAACTGCTCGGCGATCGCGTCGGCACCCTCAAAGGGGCGTTCCCCCGTTTCAAAGCGGGAGATCTCGCGCAGATGCGCGGCGATGGTATCGTTCAGATCGGGGTGGCGCCGCCGGGCTCTGCGGTAAGCGCCCGAGAGAAAGGGGCGGGCGAGAGCGGCGCGAAGCTTTTTCAGACCGTGCTCGTCGGTAAGATCGTCGGTGAGCTTGTGATAGGAGAGGAGCGCGGAGGCGTCGGCGGCGTAGTCAAGCGCGTGGCAGGCCTGCGCCGTGGGACGCTTGCGGAAGGGGTGGAGCAGGCAACGCTCTGCCTTCATGTTGGGCGCTTCTCCCGTAATCGCCATGCGTACGGCCGCCAAAAAGACGAAATCGTAGCTGAGCGTCATGCGAGAGCATTGTCCCGTGCATTTTCCCATGCGCTTGCAAAGTCCGCAATAGAGCGCGCGGTAGTAGGTGTGCTCGCGTACCCGAAGCTCCGACGGCACGGTTTTTACGTATCCCAGCAAGGCGTTTCCCTCCGTTTCCAAAAGAATCCATATCCCATCTATTATATCATACCCCAAAATAAGATAAATTGCAAGACTAATTTGTGTGCGAATTGAAAATAAACCGTTGACAAGCCCTCGCGAACCGACAAAAAACGACCCCGTCTGCCAAAAACAGACGGAGTCGGTCCTCTCTCACAAAATCGCTTCGAGCGCTTGCAGGTCCTCTTCAGACGTGGACCAGGAGGTGGCAAAGCGCACCACGGTGTGGGTCTCGTCGTATTTTTCCCAGAAGCTGAACGCCACGCGTTGGCTCAGTGCCTCCATTTGCGCATTTTCCAGGATGATAAACTGCTGGTTGGTGGGGGACTCCATATAGAAGCGGTAGCCCTTTCTTGCAAAGAGCTCCTTGAGTCGCTCGGCCATGTCGATGGCGTGACGGCTGATCGAGAAGTAGAGCCCGTCGGTGAAGAGGACGTCAAACTGCACGCCGAGCAGACGTCCCTTTGCCAGAAGCGCACCGTGTTGCTTGACGAGCGTGATGAAATTCTTGGGGGTGTTGTTGCGGGTAAAGACCACGGCCTCGCCGCAAAGTGCGCCCACCTTGGTGCCGCCGATGTAAAAGACGTCGCAGAGCGCGGCGATATCGGGCAGGGTCACGTCGGTTTGCAGGCTCATCAGGCCGTAGCCAAGGCGCGCGCCGTCGAGGAAGAGCGGAAGCTCATAACGGCGGCAGAGCTGCGAGAGTGCGGTCAGCTCGTCCTTGGTATAGAGCGTGCCGTATTCGGTGGGGTGCGAAATATAGACCATGCCGGGGGCAACCATGTGCTCGTGCGCGCCGTCGGCGTAAAAATCGAGCAGATACTGCTCCACGGTGGCGGCGTTGAGCTTTCCGTTTTGGTGGGGCAGCGTGATCACCTTGTGTCCCGTGGACTCGATCGCGCCTCCCTCGTGCAAGCTGACGTGTCCGGTCTCGGCGGCGATCACGCCCTCGTAGCCGGCCAACGCCGTGCCGATCACGATCTTGTTGGTCTGCGTACCACCCACCAGAAAGCGGACGTCGGCGTTGGGGGCCTGGCAGGCGGCGCGGATCTTTTCCTTCGCGCGCTCGCAGTACACGTCAGCGCCGTAGCCGGGATGCTGCTCCAGGTTGGTGCGGGTGAGCGCTTCGAGGATCTTCGGGTGCGCGCCGGTAATATAATCACTTTCAAACGATAGCATGTTGGTCTCCTTTGTAAGGGAATTTCGATGAATACCGCTCTATTGTACCACATCCGTACGGAAAATGCAAGAGAGGGGCGCGTTTTTTTGCAAAAGAGTTCTTTTGCTTAAAAAATTAACAGAATATTGAAGATATTCAAATGGAAATATGGTATAATGCAAAAGATACAGGGGAGTTCGCCGTCCCAAAACGGCAGGTTGTCTCTTGGAAGGGAGTCTTGGACTGTGAAAAAACGAGTTTCGAGCCGGTTGTTGCTCTTGCTTTGCCTTGCGCTGACATTGACCTGTGTTTCCTGCGCGACCAAGGAGTACGGGGTGCCCGACGGTATGAAAAACGCCACCGCGGCGGGCGCAGAGTTTCGTTTGTACGTTCCCTCGGTTTGGAACGTCAGTACGGCGTACGGCGTTTCGGGCGCTTATTTTACGATGACCCAACAATCCACGGTGAGCGCGGTGAAATACCCCGTGAGTGAGGAGTTAGAGACCCAAATGGCGGCGCTGGACCTCAAGGGGAGCGCGCGACTTTCGTGGTTCTGGGAGCAGGAATGTAAGCCCGCGGTAGAGGCAATTGCCCTGGGCGGCAGCGTAACTGCCGTAGAGGAGGAGACCACGGCCACCACGCTGGGAACGCTCAACGCGCAGCGCTACCACCTCACGGCCACCGTGAAGGGAGAGACGCTCCACGTGGTACACGTGCTGGCCGAAAAAGCCAACGCCTTTTACGTGATCACCTTTACGGTTGCCGACGATCTTTACGCTACGCTGGTTTCTCATATTGAGAGCATTCTCACCAATTTCATTTTTGCCGAGGCATACGTGCCCTCCACCTACGTCAAGCCCATCGATCCCGATGCCGATGCTCCCGAGGGCATGAAGCTTGCTTCTAACGGAGACGTGGCCTACCGCTTCTACGTGCCCACCGATTGGACGGTCAACGGCGACGAGGCGATCTACGCCGCCTATCTGGAGAGCGACCGCACCAACGTCAGCGTGGTGCCGTATATGCCCGATGCCGACAGCATGAGCGTGGCTGAGTTCTTTGCTCTGTGTGAGGATATGATGAAGAGCACCGCCGATGAGGATGGGTACGAGTTGCTGAAAACCGAGACCGAGCAGGATCTGGGCGGACGCCTTGCCACCGCGTACACCTACCGTTATACGGTGGGCGGCAGAGATTTCTATTACAAACAAGTGGTTGCGGCCTACAAGAGCTGCATATACAGCATGACCTACACGGCGGCAAGTGCCGAACTCTTTGACGCCCACCTGGCCGATTTCGAGCGCATGGTGGACGCTTTTGAATTCCGTTGAACGAAACGAAGGATGTTGACGGTTTATGAAGGATATTTATCTTGACAACAGTGCCACCACGCCGCTGTGCGAGGCGGCCAAAGACGCCATGTGCCGCGCGATGGAGATCTACGGAAACCCATCGTCTCTGCATCCTGCGGGGCAGGCGGCGCATACGCTGATCGAAGACGCGCGTAGGCAGATCCTCCAATCGCTGGGGGTTCGCAATATGCGCGACGCGGGAAAGCTCTTTTTTACCTCCTGCGGAAGCGAGGCGGACAATCTGGTGATCCTCGGGACCGCCTACGCCAAACCGCGCCGCAAGGGGGGCAGGATCCTTTCCACCGATTCTGAGCATGCGGGTGTGGAAAACGCTCTGCGCGCGCTCGAGGCCGACGGATTTGAGGTCGTTCGCATCTCCACCAAGGGCGGGGCGCTTGATTTCACCCAATTTGAGAAATCTCTCACTCCGAGCACCTTTTTGGTCACGCTCATGGCGGTGAACAATGAAACGGGGGCGCAATACGATATCGCACGCGCCTTTGCGTTGGCAAAAGCGAAAAATCCCGACACCGTGACGCACACCGACGCGGTGCAGGGCTATCTCAAGGGCAGGCTCTCTCCTGCCGCGATCCACGCCGATCTGGTGACGCTCAGCGCGCACAAGATCCACGGTCCCAAGGGGGTGGGTGCTCTTTACGTCTCGCCCGAAGCCCTCAAGCGCCGCGACCTGATCCCGCTACTGCTTGGCGGCGGTCAGGAGGGAGGATTCCGTTCGGGAACCGAAAACGTGATCGGAATCGCGGGCTTTGGCGCGGCGGCAAAGGAGGGTTACGCCAACCTGACCGCGGATCTGGCGCACCTGCGCGCGCTCCGTGCCTACGCCGTCGAGCGGCTTTCGTCGCTTCCCGTGCGCCTCAATCTGCCCGCGGGGGCTTGCGCGCCGCACATCCTGAACCTGACGCTGCCCGATATCCGCAGCGAAACGATGCTTCACGCGCTCTCCGAGAGCGGGATCTCGGTATCGCAAGGCTCGGCATGCTCGTCGCACGCCGCAACGGTCAGCCGCGCGCTCCTGGCCTTCGGGCTTTCCGCCGCTGACGCCGAGTGCTCCATTCGCATCAGCTTCGGTCGGCAAAATCAAAACGAGGACGTCGACGCCCTCGTTTCCGCAATGCAATCCGCCCTCGACCGCCTCGTCCGGCGGAACAGAGGGTAATTATAGATTTCTGGGGAAAACTTCTTAAAAGAAGTTTTCCCCAGACTCCTTTCAAGAACTTTACACACTTTTTTATTACTAAATTGGTTACTTTCGTGCGCGTTTCGTTCATTGCTTGCAAGCGGGGGAGAAACTTTTTTCAACTAAAACTTCGTTAGCGTAAAATAGAATATTTTCCATATCAAAACTAACTATTTGGAGCACTTTGTGGTCGAAGGCTTCTTTGCAAGAAGCCGTCCCAAAGTGCTCGTGGGAGCCAATGCATATATAAAGCGCGTTAAACGAACCAATTTAGCAAGAAAGATGTGCGGAAAGTTTTGAAATGGGGTAAAACGTGCAAGCACGTTGGGGAAAACTTTTCCAAAAGTTTTCCCCACAAAAAATATTACGCTAATAAAGCCTTTTTTCAAAAAGGGGTCTCCCCGCATACTCATAATATACTATCTCCTTCACACTCTCCCGTAGAGACGGTTCCAGGCGAGGAACTTTTCGGGGGAGAGGGAAGCGAGTTGTTCTTTTGTGATGCGATAGCTCCAATTGCCGTCGCTCTGCCCGGGGGTATTGATCCGCGTATCGCGCCCAAAGAGTAGAAGATCCTGTACGGGGAGCATCAAAAGCCCCGCGTGGCTGGCGAACATCGTGCGCAACACGGCGTTGTAGCAAGCGTTCCAATCACCCTCAAAGCCACAGTATTTCATGAGCTTGGCGCGGGTGGCGTCGTCCTGCTCCCAGACGTAGCCAAGGAGCGTGTTGTTGTCGTGCGTACCCGTATAGGCCACGCAATTGTTGTCGTAGTTGTGCGGCAGATGCGGCGAGCCGTCGTCGCCAAGAAAAGCGAATTGCAGCACGCGCATGCCGGGGTAACCACTGTCCGTAACCAGCTTTTGCACGGCGGGCGTGATGTCACCGAGATCCTCGGCAATGATCAGCTTGTTGCCGCAGATCTTGCGGATCGCGCGCACAAAGGACATCCCGGGCCCTTTTTTCTAAACCCCGTTGCGTGCTGTAGTTTCCCCGGCGGGGATGCTGAAATAGGATTCAAGCCCGCGGAAATGGTCAATGCGCACGCCGTCGAAGAGCTCCATCATAAAGGACATGCGCTCACACCACCAGGCGTAGCCGTCAGCCTTCATGCGCTTCCAATCGTAGAGCGGATTGCCCCAAAGCTGGCCGTCCTCGCAAAAATAGTCGGGCGGAACACCTGCCACGGCGGTGGGGCGGTTACGCTGATCCAGCTGAAACATTTCTTTGTTTGCCCATACATCGGCACTGTCGTACGCCACGTAGATCGGGATGTCCCCGATGATCGAAACGCCGCGCCGGTTGGCGTAGGCTTTCAGCTCCATCCATTGCCGCCAGACCTCGTATTGCGCAAACTGCTAGGTCCTGAGTGTGCGAGCGTCGGGCGTGTTACAGGTCCAGTCCACCCATTCCGCACCGCCGTTGGAGGCCTTGAGCGCCATAAACCGGCAAAAGCTTGCCGTTTGCGGGTGCGACGCGAGGAACGCGTCGATGGGGGCGCGGTCACGAACGCGCGCGGAGGCCACGGCCAAAAGCTCCATGCGTTCTTCGTTCAGACGGTCAAATTCGCAGGCATAGGGCGTTTTTTGCTCGGCGGCCTTCAGCTCGGCCTCGGTGAGAAGCCCCTGCTCGCACAGCGTGGGGAGGTCAATAAAATAGGGGTTGATGCTGAACGCGCTGAAGGATTTATAGGGCGAATTGCAATCGTCGGGGAGGCAGAAGGGTAGCACCTGCCAATAACGGAAACCGCACGCGACGAGAAAATCGATCCATTCGCGCGCTTCCTTCCCAAGCGCTCCTTCCGAGTAATTGCCCCAAAGGGACGAGACGTGCATGAGCACACCGCTGTTGCGTTTCATGATTTCAGGATCCTTTCTTTCCGGGGGAATGTTTTATCTTTATCTTATTATAGCAGAAAAAAGCTGCGTTTGCAACGCGTTTTTTCTCTTTTTTGTGATTCTGTCTTGAAAAAAGCGCATTTTTTGTGTTCTTTTGGCGTTTTGTATCTTGACAAAGCGCGCAAGATTTCATATAATATTAGTAATTATCGAAAAAAGGTTTTTTGGGCAATGGATCCGAAAGACCGACTCCCCTTTGAAAGGATGTAAGAGACATGAAAGTTGTAAAATTCGGAGGCTCCTCCCTGGCAGATTCTGAGCAATTCCGCAAGGTTGCCTCTATTGTAAAAGCCGATCCCGACCGCCGCTTTGTGGTGGCGTCCGCACCCGGTAAGCGTTTTTCGAGTGACGTCAAGGTTACCGATATGCTTTACCGTTGCTATGAGATGGTGCGCAATCACGAGGATATCACCGAATATTATCAGCAGATCTGCGAGCGGTATAACAGCATCATCCGCGACCTTGGCCTCAACTTCGACATTACGGGTGAATTGGAATATATCCGCAACGCGATCCAGCACCATTCGGGACGTGATTTTGCCGCCAGCCGCGGGGAATACCTCAACTCCCTCATTCTTGCCAAATTCCTCGGCTTTGATTTCATTGACGCCGAGTCGGTGGTTTTTTTCCATGAAAACGGTTTGTACGATGACGAAAAGACCGACGAGGAGATGCGCAAGGAGCTCAAAAAGCACGAATACGCCGTGATCCCCGGCTTTTACGGTGTGATGCCAAACGGCACCATCAAAACCTTCAGCCGCGGCGGATCGGATATCACGGGCTCGATCGTTGCCCGCGCCGCCGACGCCGAGCTGTACGAGAACTGGACCGACGTATCGGGATGCCTGATGGCCGATCCCCGTATCGTTAAGGATCCGCTTCCCATCAAAACTATTACCTACCGCGAGCTGCGGGAGCTTTCCTACATGGGCGCGTCGGTGCTCCATGAGGACGCGATCTTCCCGGTTCGCTATGCCGGTATCCCGATCAACATCCGCAATACCAACGAGCCGGATGCTCCCGGCACGATGATCGTGGCAAGCACTAACGAATACGATTCCGAGCACGTGATTACAGGGATTGCCGGTCGCAAGGGATTTTCGGTTATCAACGTGGAAAAAGACATGATGAACTCCGAAATTGGGTTTGGGCGAAAGATCCTCGACGTTTTGGAGGACAACGATATCTCCTTCGAGCATCTGCCCTCCGGCGTTGATACCATGAGCGTGGTGGTTGCTACCCAATACCTCGACGCGCGCCGCGAGCGCGTTCTGACCTCGATCAACAAGCGCGTGCGTCCCGATAGCGTGGTCATCGAGGACGGTTTGGCATTGCTTGCCGTGGTTGGACGCGGTATGGTCAAGGCAAAGGGAACTGCTGCGCGTGTGTTTGTGGCTCTCTCGGATGCCGGAATCAATATCCGTATGATCGACCAGGGCTCCAGTGAGCTGAACATTATCGTTGGCGTGGAAGAGCATGACCTCGAAAAAGCACTGAATGCCATTTATCTCGAATTTGTAAAATAAGTAAAATAATATTAAAGGTTTTTTCCGGGGGAAACTTCTTACAAGAAGTTTCCCCCAACGTGTTTGCACGTTTTACCCCATTTCAAGTACTTTCTGAAAATAAGTGCGGGGAACGTTTCTGGTAGAGGTGTGTGTGGGCCCCCTTTTTGCGAAAAAAGGGGGCCCACACAAAAACATATTTCTTATAATACCTTACTCAAAAATTCCTTGGTACGCGGATTTTGCGGACTGGTGAAAAGCTCGGCGGGAGGTGCTTCCTCCACGATCTGTCCGCCGTCCATAAAGAGGATGCGGTCGGCAACCTCGCGGGCAAAGCCCATTTCGTGGGTGACGATCACCATGGTCATTCCCTCGTCGGCAAGCTCACGGATCAGATCAAGCACCTCACCTACCATTTCGGGATCCAGCGCCGAGGTGGGCTCGTCGAAGAGCATCACTTTTGGGTTCATAGCCAGCGCGCGTACAATGGCGATGCGCTGCTTTTGACCGCCCGAGAGGGTAGAGGGATAAACGTTTGCTTTATCTTGCAGACCGATGCGGGTCAGGAGCTGCATGGCATGCTGCTCGGCTTCCTCCTTGCTTTTGAGTTTGAGCTGGACCGGTGCGAGCGTCAGGTTCTGCAACACGGTCATGTTATTGAACAGGTTGAAGTGTTGGAAGACCATGCCCATTTGCTGACGCGCAAGGTTGATATCGATCTGGTTCTGCTTTTCCACCTCTTTGAGTGCCGCCTGATAGGCTCTGCCCTCGTGTTTTTTCAAGAGGTCCTTTTCCTTAATGGCGCGAATCACTTCCGCTTCATCGGGCATTTTGCCGTAGAGCTTGGCGTAGGTCTTGGATGTTTGCATCACGGCGGGATGCAGGTAGGGATCGGCGGGGGTAAGGAGCTTGCCGTCCAGCCAGATTTCCCCGTAGGTGGGGGATTCCAGCAGGTTCATGCAGCGGAGCATGGTGCTTTTTCCGCTTCCCGAGGGGCCGATGATCACCACTTTTTCCCCGTCCTTGATCTCGCAGGAAACGGCATTCAACACGCGGAGCGTGCCAAAGTCTTTATAAATATTCTTAACGCTTATCACTTGCACGCAACCTCTTTTCTATCAGTTTGATTCCAAAGGTGAGCAGATATACGATTCCCAGATAGAAGAGCGCGACCACGGTCATGGGAACGATATAGCTTGCCATGTTGTTTCCGCTGCCGATGATCTTTGCCGCCATCGTCAGATCGTACATGCCGATCATGCTTACGATCGAGGTTTCCTTGATCAAGGCGATCAGCTCGTTACCGATTGCGGGAATCACGTTTTTGATGGCCTGCGGGATCACGATTTTCAGCATCGTGGTCCTTCCGGGAAGACCCAGCGCACGTCCGGCCTCGGTTTGCCCGATGTCCACCGACAAGATGCCCGCGCGGATGTTTTCCGCCACGTAGGCACTGGAATTGAGACCGAAGGCAATGGTTGCGGTCACGATTTGAGGAAAGCCGCGAATGGCGAAGATGACGTAGGCCATGATAAAGAGTTGGAGCGCCATCGGCGTTCCGCGGATGACGGTGATATAGATCTTGCAGATCAGCTTGGGAAGTTTCGTCCATTTGGAGTCTTTGGCGATCGCAACGATTGCGAGGAGCGTTCCGAGCAAAAGGCCGATCAGGGCGGCGAGCACCGAAATGATCAGCGTGGTTTTCAGTCCCTCCCAAATGCTTTCCATGTATTTGGGAGTGGAGAAGAGCTCGATTATTTTATGAAAAAAATCCATTCTTTTGTTCCTTTTTTTCTTGAAATTGAGAGCATACATGCGAAAAAGAACGCCGCGTTACGCCTCGTTCTTTTTCGCAAAGGTATTCGCTTTGAATCAGTTCATGCCCATGTGGGTCATAACCATCTTTTCAATCTCGGTCTTGCCGTGGGCATCCTTCACCATCAACTCTGCGAGCACGTCGTTGATCGCATCCAGGAGTTCCTGATTGCCCTTGGTCACGCAGATCGCGTACTGTTCCTCTACAGGAGCATCGTCCGCGTCGGTCTCGCCCGAATAGTAGAGGGGAACGCATTTGAAGGAGCTGTTCTTGGAAACGATATACTGCGCAGGAAGCTCATCAATGATTACAACGTCAATGTGGTTAGCAGTGATTGCATCTGCCGCCAGTTGTCCGTTGTCATAGCAGTTGAGCTTGGTCTCGGTACCGTAGAGCACGCCGTTATAGCCGTAATCGTTGTCGGCGGTTGCGTTGATCTCACCGTCGGTGTAGATCCAACCCGTAGTGTCGGTCTGCACGCCGATGGTCTTGCCGGCGAGAGTTTCCCATACGATGTACTCGGTGCCGTCTGCCGTTTTGGTTGTGATCGCGTCATTGTCCTTTTCAAAGATCACGTACTGCACGGAGGTGTAGTAGGGGGTGGAGAAGTCTACCTTGTCTTTTCTTTCTTTGGTGATCGTGATGCCGGCCGCGCCTGCATCACAAACTTCTCCGGCCTTAACGTTGTCGATGATAGCAGAGAATTCTACGTTTTCAAACTCAATCTTTTTACCAAGTTTTTCGCCAACCATGTTCATGATCTCTACGTCCACACCCTTGATTTCGGTGCCGTCGTAGTATTCAAAGGGAGCGAAGAAAGCGTTGGTTTGAACGATGATCGTTTCTTCGTTCGAGCACGATGCAAACGAAGCCACGGTGCCGAGCAGAAGCACGGCCACCAGCAGAATGCTGAGTAATTTTTTCATGATCTGATTCCTCCAAAAAAGTGATTTGTTTTTGTATGCCGCTATTATAGCGCATAAATATTCATTTGTCAAGCCTTTTTTGAAATTTTTTTCATTTTTTTCAAAAAAGATTTTTTATCGCCGAAATCAACCTATTTATTCTATTAAAAACAGGGGTATTTACGGAAAAAAGCGAAGAGAAGCCGCCTTTCAGAAGGTGGCTTCTCTTGTTTAAAAAATGAATATATGCAAAAAAATGAATATATTCAAGTGCGAGATCCCTTTATTCGTCGATTATCAAGATCGCGGAATTTGGAATCATACAGTAATAAAATGTCTGATCCTTTTGCGAACAATGGTACACGATGCTATGTGTTTCGCTGTAAGCTACCCGATAGGCTATATTGTTCTCTTTTTCCAATATAAATTCATGTGTACCTTCGGTGGGTCGGAAGCTTGCATCCAATTCCGCAAAGACCACGTCCTCGCTGATCGTGATTTCCGCAATACCCTTTGTGAATCCTTCGGGATATACAACATGATCCCGGCACACCACGGTGACATTTGATGGAATATTGCTGTCCGGCTTGAACAATATATTCCACATATCCCGGGATCCCTCATAATAAATTGTTTGAAGAGAAGAGCATCCATGGAAGGGCATTTGGGAAATGGACCGAATTCCATAAGGAATCGTGACGCTTTCCAGATTGGTGCAGTTTCCAAAGGCACTCTTTCCAAGTGTCGTAAGCGAATCGGGAAGTACGATTGTTTTCAGTGCGCTGCACCCGTAAAAGGCTTGCATGGGAATCTCTTGGAGCGTGGGTGATAAGCTTACGCTTGTCAGATTGGAACATCCCTCAAACATGTATTCTGTCAGGATGGAAGATTCGCAGATCAGGGTTTCCAAGGATGTAATCTTTCGGAATGCAAATATGGGGATTTCTTTTTGATTTTGAGACAAGGTAAGGGTTTTCAGCCTTGAACAACCTTCAAACATCTGTGTTCCCGCAACGGGACTTTGGAGGATCGCTGTTTCCAATGCCGTACAGTTCAGAAAAGCCTTTTCGTCGATTGCGGTTACCGAGTATGGAATTGTTACTGATGCGAGTGCCTTGCAATCCTCAAAAGCCCTCATGCCTATGGAAGTGACTGAGTTTGGAATTGTGATCGACGCCAGAGCCGTGCAATTTTGGAACGCAACCTTATGGATCGCGGTTACGGTGTCGGGAATGATTACCGTGCGCAGTGACGTGCAATTTTTAAAGGCCTCAATGCCGATTTCTGTAACGGTCGAGGGAATCGTAATGGATTCTATCGCGGTCGAGTCAGTCATTGTAAGTGTGGTGACGTTTGCGCCGAATTGGACGGTTTTTAAACGTGGCATCATGTTCAAATGGCAAACGACGACGGAATCGGGAATGGTGATGGTTTCAATTGCCGAATTTGCAAACATCCCTCGTTCCAATTCCCGAAGGGTAGGCGGCAATGCTACGTCGGTGAGCGCGTGACATTCGGAAAATACGCCGAATCCGAAGCTTGTGACGGTCATTTTGCTCATGTCTACGGAAACCAAATTACGGCAATAGGAAAACGCACATTCCCCAATGGTGGTTACCGTTTGCGGAACCGTAATACTTGTGAAAGAATCACATTCGGAAAATGCGGTTTTTCTGATGATTCGCAGATCGGACGGCCAATTTATATTTTCCAGAGATCTGCAAGCCTGAAACGCACTTTCCGGAATCACCGTCAGCGCATCGGGGAGCACAACCGAAGTTAATTTTTCACAACCGTGGAAGGAGCTGATCCCAAGCCGTTGCACGCCGGGCATTTCAATGCTTTCAAGGTTGATACATCCTGCAAATGCATAGTTCGGCAAAGATTGGATTTTTTCGGGGAGGATGACCTTCGTAATGTTGACACAGTCTCGGAAATCCTTTATGGCAGTCACGTCATCTCCAGCCGGGCTTTTTTGGGGGATTTCGATCACGCCACTGTTTAGCCTGCTCGCGGAGGGGCCTACCGAGCAGGTTCCGTTTCCGTTGGAATAGTATTGGAGCGGATTTTCCTCAGGGTTCTCCTTCAAACACACAATTTCCACTTGATTTGTGGAGCTTGGTCCAAAGGCGTTGCCCGCGACCTCCACTTTTTCCCATTGGTAAGGAGCACCTTCAAAGAACACCGTTTGGATAGATCCGTAAAAGGAAAGTTGGTACAGGGTCTTCAGGGTTTCGGGGAAGGTGACCTCGGTCATTTCGTTTCCGCGAAAAGCATTTATTTGTACTTGACGCAGCCGATTTCCAAAGTCCACTTCGGATATCGGAGAAAGATAGAATGCATCCTCATAAATAGTGATAACGTCATGGAAAGTCAACTTTTTAAGGGCTATGCACAATCGGAACGCGGAATCTTCGACTGCGCGTGTTCCGCCAAACTCGACCTCGGTCAAAGAGGAGCACATTTGGAATGAATATTCCCCAATGGTTCGCATGGATTGTGGGAAAACGATTTTTTTGAGTTCATCTCTGCCGGAAAACGCGAAATCGGGGATGACTTCCAGTCCCTCGGGGAAAATCAGTACCTCCGGAAGCTTTTCCGTTTTATTGACATAGATGATTTTCGTTCCGTCCATAGAAAAGATCATCCCGCCGACTTCGGTAAGATTTCCGTTTTCTGCCACATGTACCTCTTCCAAGCTTTCGCAGTTGGAAAGGCATTTTTCTTCAACCGTTTCCAGTGTTTTGGAAAGATGGATGATTTTTAAGCTTTTGGCATTGACAAACGCATCCGCAGAAAGCGTGACAACACCCTCGGGGATGAAAATTTCGCTTTCCTTGCCGGTGTAGGAGAGCAGGATGCCGTTTTCAATCACAAAATAATCGTTGGGATTGGGGAGCGACGACTGGGATTCCTCATTCGATTGGGATTCTTCCGGAATGCCGCCGGGATTGCTACCGTTTTCCCGCTGAAAGGCGATCACGGTAGCGATGGTTGCCAGCATAACCATGACGATTGCGGCAGCGATGAAATAAACTCTGGTTCGTGTGTGTATGCTGGATTTTGCAGTGCTTTTTTTCGCGGCTTCACTTGCGGCGATCAGGTTTTCATCAATATCGCTCAAAAGGTCGGCAAAGAAGTAGAGGTTCATATGTAGTATCCCTCCTTTGTCAAAAATAATTTTAGTTTTTTGCGCATGCGACACAAAATTTGCGTTACGTTTTCTTGTGTCATTCCATATTCGTTCGCTATCAGTTCAATGGATTCCAAAAAGAAATATCTTCTGATGAATACGTTTCGATCACGGCCCTTGCATTGTTGCAGGAATTGGTTGATCGATTTTTTCAATTCCTCCAGCTGAAGATTTTCCGAAAGGTTTCCGTCGGTGGAAAGACTGTTTTCCAATTCCGCTAATGCCAGGTTTTGTCCGTAGCGCTTGGCGGCAGACCGATGTTTGAGCCTGTCGATGGAGAGATTGCGGGTGATTTTTGCGGCAAATGCTCCAAAGTTGTGAGGAGATTGGGGAGGGATGTTGTTCCAGATACGGATCCATGTGTCATTCACACATTCTTCCGCATCCTGTTGGTCATTGAGAATATTGTTGGCAACCGTAAAACAGTAAGAACCGTATTCTTTGATTGCTTCGGCGATTGCCGTCTCATCTCGATTCCAAAAAAGTCGTACAAGTTCTTGATTGTCCAAATGCGCTCACCTCTTTCATAATTTGGGTTCACCTTACAGGACGATTATTTAGTAGAAAAATGACAAAATATAATTTTTTATAAAAAACAAATGAGGGTTTGGTGCAAAAGCGATTACCCTCATTTGTTTTTTGTTATATTCTTCTGATTTTACCGTGCAAGGCTTCTTTTTTCCGGTACGCCTCAATGATGGCATCCACCTCTGCGGGAGATTCCGTGGAGAAAAGGAAATGGGTTGCCTTGACGTTGGCTCCGCGGAGCTGCTCCGCGCGATCCGACATTCCCGTGGGAAGGCTGTTGTAGATCACGTTGCGGTGTTCCCACTCGCGCAGTACCGGAAACTCCACGCCGCGGCGGTCGCGCAGAACCACGCTTCCGTTTGTGCATTGCTCACAGCTTGCCAGCTCCCGCGTTACGCATTTTTCCAGCGTCATGAGCGGGATCCGCCCGTATACGATCACCTCGGTGTTACCTTCCACGTCACGGATCTGCGGCAGGGTCAATTCGGGAGAAAGGATCAGCTCTGCGATGCCGTGCGCCTCGGCCAGCGCCACGCTTTCGCGGTTGGTGGCGTTGAGGCGGTAGTCTCCGATCGGGATCAGTCCCGCGTGGCGGACGAGCTCCAGATGCCCGTAGTTGCCCACCAGAGCATGCGTCGCGCCCTGCGCGGTTGCTTGTTGGAGCATGGTCTCCACCAGGGGGATGTCTCCGTCAAAGATCACAGGGGGAAGTACCACGCCCGTGGCCACAGGATCGTAGCGGTGAAGCGGCAGGTATAGGCGGTTGAAATAAGCCTTCGCCGCGGGGGTGATCTGCTTGGGATCGGTAAAGCGAGCGGTGCGGCGTACGGTACGCGTTTCCTTGGGCGTCTTTGGCGCGTAAGGATAAGATTCGTATGCGCGGTTCTCGGTTCCGTTCTCTTCCAGTGTTTGGATCGCGCGGCGGCGCAGATCGTTGAGACGCGAGACGGGGAGCATCAGGCCTTCCTCGATTTCGGCGTGAAATTCCTTGACCGTATAAACAGTGCCTCCGAGCTTGGTGAGGCTTCGCTTTACACTTTCCTCATTCAGAGGCGCGTTGATGGCGGTTTGGGGGATGTCCCCGCATACCGTAACGCTTCGAGCACCATCGGAGAGCGTGAGTGTGATGGGCGCATTGGCTCTCATGCACACGTCCAGCGTCAGGGGGATTTTGCGCGTGAGTCCCTCAAAGGGTGTTTGCGCGCGCGAATTGAATTTGTCGGAATCGGAGCGTACGCCGAGCATATGACCTCCGATGCGCCCCGTAAAGTAAGCGTCGGTAAAGCCGTCTCGGGAGAAAACGTCGGCCAGAGCCTGCATCTCAGCCAGAGTCGCGGAGCGGTGTTCATCGAGCAACCGCCGCCAGATCCGCGCGGTGTCGCGGACGTACTCGGGCGATTTCATGCGTCCTTCAATCTTGAGCGAGGCAATGCCCATGTCGATCAACGCGGGGACGTGCGCGGCAAGCGAGAGGTCTTTGAGCGAGAGCGGATAGGCATTCTTGTTCTTTCCGCAGGTAAAGGGTAAGCGGCAGGGCTGGGCGCATTCTCCGCGGTTGCCGCTTCGGCCGCCTACGAGCGAGGAAAAGAGACACTGCCCCGAATGGCTGACACAAAGCGCGCCGTGAATAAAGGCCTCCACCTCGATGGGGGATTCCCGTACGATCTGCTTCAGATTCTCTGCGGAGGTCTCGCGCGCCACTACCATGCGGGTAAAGCCCAGCTCTGCCAGCTGCCGTCCCATGGCGGCGTTGTGCGCCGACATCTGCGTGCTGGCGTGCAGCTCCATGTGGGGAAGGGTACGGCGGATCGCTGCGGCTCCTCCCGCATCGGCAACGATCAGGGCGTCCACACCTTCCTCCGCCGCTTCGCGCGCGGCATCCAGAAAGGCGGGCAGCTCGCGGTCGGTGACCAATGTGTTAAGGGTAAGATAGACCTTTACCCCAAAGGCGTGAGCGCGCAAAACGGCGGAGCGCATGGTGTCTCCGCCGAAATTTTTTGCATGCATGCGGGCGTTGAAAGACGCGCCGCCAAAATAAATGGCATCCGCCCCCCCCTCGATCGCGGCGTCCAACGCCTCGGGCGATCCCGCGGGGCAGAGCAGTTCCGGAAGTTTTTTCATAGGTAGTCGAACGGGATCAAACGTCGCTGAAGGTCAACAGATCGAACATCGAGCCCACGCGGTTCTTGTTGGCGGGCTTTTGCGCCTTCTTCTGCGCGGCGGGATCTTCGGTGGTGGTTGCTGCTGCGATGGCAGAGGGTACCGGTGCGCTGGGCTGCTCGGGAGCCTCCTCGGCTACGGGAATCTCGTCAAAGGCAGAAAGCTGCTGCACGCCATCCTCCTCGGCCTGTTTTTTTGCCTTGGGAGCCTCTTCGGTCTCCTTTTTATCGGTGCTTTGCGGAACGGCGGCGGTGAGGGTGGCACGGTCCAGGATCGAACGCATAACAGCCGCGTCTTTACGCAGATTGTCCAGTTCTTCTTCCAAGCCTTCGATCGTCTTTTTCAGCTTTTCATTTTCGCCGGCAAAGCGGAAGGCATCCTTTTCCACTTTTTTAAAGGCCTCCTGCATGGCGATCCGCTCGGAGCAATAGGCCAGCGCACAAAGCACGGCTGCCTCGTTTTTGGTGCAACGGGGACTTTTGAGATTGATGTCTCTCATGCGACGGTCGAGCATGCCAACGATGTTCTCCACCTCATCGGGCGAGGCATCGCTGATGATGTTGAGCTCCATATCTGCAACGGTAATGGTATATTTCTGTTTCATAATTTTCACCGCACTCCTGTCATTTCAGTTATCCGCTTATATTATACTATAAAAAAAACGGCTTGAAAAGACTTTTTTGAAAAAAACTGAAGAAAAAATTCAAAAAAAACGATTTTTTTCGTCGCTTTTTTCCTTTTTTCTGAGAAATATTGGTTGACACGGTGAAAAAAGAGTGCTATAATGGTAAAGCATTAAAAAACAAAGGAGTTTTGAGTTATGTCTATTCAGCTTGCAAAAGATGAAAAGGTTGTAAAGGCGTTTGACTATGCCACGGTTGGCTACAATCGGAAATTGGCAAAGTACACCACCTACAAGAGCCTGATCGTCACCAACAAACGCGTGGTTCACGAAGCCGTTTGCGAAACCCGCGGAAATGAAGTGATCCTTCGTCAGGAAATGCCCGTGACCGACGCGAAATACGTCAACACCACCATGGGTAAAACCTCCACCCCCGCATTCCTCGTGCTGACCGTGATCTTTGCGATCCTGGCGGCTGTTGCTTACGTGTTGCCCATGTTTGTTTTGCCCAATCTCAAGATGATCCTGACGCTTGTTGCCGCCGCATGCGGACTGCTTGCTGTGATCTTTCTGGTTGCCTTTATCGTCAGCCACAAGGCAATGGTGGTTTGTTCTATTTCCACCGATCATCCAATCTGTCCGGCTATCGGCTTTGCTTCGATTGAGAGTGAGTTGACCTCCGACGTTTCCGACAAAAAGAAGAAGTCGAAAAAGCCCACCATTGAGATCCGTGTGAACCGCGCGGCCGCAAAGGATCTTGCAAATGAGCTTGGCGCGGCCATCCTGAACGCGATCGCTTACGATCCGAACGAAGAAATCGCTCCCGAGGCAGGGGAAACCGAGGTTGAAGCCGAGGCCGAGACCGCATCCGAGCCCGTTGAAGCAGCTGCAGAGGCAGAGGAGACTCCCGCCCAGGAGACTCCCGCCCAGGAGCCTGCCGCTGATCCCGAGGCATAATTAAAACCGTTTTCAAAAGGCGTTTGCTGTGGCACCCATGGCAGACGCCTTTTTTGGCGGGGAAATTTTGCAAGGAGAGAAAAAAATCGTGTTCCGTGAAAAAAAGGGACTTGACAACTCTGCACAGATATGATACAATAGGGACAGTCAGACAGACGGGGCATTAGCGCAGTTGGGAGCGCACAACACTGGCAGTGTTGGGGTCAGGGGTTCGAATCCCCTATGCTCCACCAAAAATTCTCGGGAGCAAAGTTCCCGAGAATTTTTACTTATTACCTCTTCACTTTTCACTAAAAACGCTCCCGAGAATTTTGAAGTAATAGGTAATAGTGAAGAGTTAAAAAGTGAAAGTTACATTGGTTCG